>JAFIEQ010000039.1 GCA_020832455.1 Nitriliruptoraceae bacterium | reverse complement strand
GGGCCGGGGGGGGGGCGGATCACCCGTCCCCCCCCGGGCGGGGGGGCCCCGGGGGGGCCCCCCCCCCGGTCCGATGCACGCTGGCCAGGCGCAACCGGCGACGGGCGCTGCGGGTCTCGCCGGGCAGCCGGCCCTGCGAGCCCGCCCTGCGAGCCCGCCGGGCAGCCGGCCCTGCGAGCCCGCCGGGCAGCCGGCCCCGCGAGCCCGCCGGGTGGCCCGCTCAGGTCACCCGGACCATGGTGGGCTCGACCGCCACGAGCGGCTCGCCTGCGGACTCGGTCGCCGCACCCAGCAGGGCGGCGATGAGCTGTCCGTTCCGCAGGGCGAGGTCGTAGCGTCGCCGTTGTGTGCCGGGTCTGGTGGCGAGCTCGATCGCCCTGGCCTGGTTGCATCGGAGCTCCTGCTCCGCCTGCGAGGCACAATCGGGCGCACAGAACCCGATCCGGTCGGTGATGCCATCGCCACACACGAGGCAGGTCCCGTCAGCCACCGGACGTCCCTCCTGGTCGCTGCACGGCCACTCGCGGTCCGCGCACCGCGACGCTTCCACGATGGACGTGACCCCGCCCCGTCCGGTCGGACCGAGCAGGCCAGGGTCCTCGTCCGGTCCGACTGGAGCCGGCGAGGTGAGCGCGACCGGGGGGCGGTCTCGAGGTGGCCTCGGACCGACCCCCGGTGGGGGGGGGGGGGGGGGGGGGGGGGGGGGGGGGGGGGGGGGGGGGGTGGCGTGGGGGCCGGGCCCCGCCCGCGGGTGGCCGGCTGGGTTGCAGCCGGCCGGTGGTCGCTCAGTGGCGTCGGATCTCGTCGCCGCCGTCGCCGGTGCCCGGGGAGTCGGGACCGCCGAGCGGATCGAGCGGGTCGGTCGGACGCAGCGGGTCGCTCAGGTCGCTGGTCGTGCCAGAGGGACCGTCGAGGTGGCTCGGCTGCTGTCTCGCTGCCTCGCCGTCGATGACCTGCCGACCGTCGCCCCCGTTCGGTGCGTCCGCGCTCGAACCGCCCTCCTCCATGAACTCCTTGAAGCGTTCGAGGTCCTTCTCGACCCGACGGTCCACGATGTTGAGGAAGTCGGCGATCTTGTCGGTCCAGCGGTCGGAGTCGTAGGTCATCTCCAGGTTGACGCGCGTGCGCTGGCTGTCGAGCTCCTCGAACGTGACGGTGCCGGCCTGGTCCTCGCCCTCCGTCGCGCGCCAGGAGATCCGGTGGTCGGGCTCCTGCGTCTCGGTCAGTGCCTCGAAGCTGCGGTCGAAACCGCCGATGCTCACGTGCCAGCGTGTGCGGGTCGCATCGAGCTGCTCGACCTGCTCGACGCCCTCCATGAACCGCGGGAACTCCTCGAACTGCGTCCACTGCTGGTAGGCCACGTGCGTGGGCACGTCGACCTCGATCTGTTTGGTGATGACGGACATGGTCGTCCCTTCGGGTCCGATGGGAGCGATCCGGTCGGGACCACCCCCGTGTGGGCATGCCCGACGACCACACCACGCCACCGCCCCGGCGCCGACCCGTGGCACCTGCCGGACGGCGGCGGACCGCGTCCAGTCGAGACGGACCGGCCATGTCCTCGCCGGGCGCTCAGTTCAGCCGGGCGCGGGCCTGCACCGCGGCGCGACGGATCGCGTCGCGGTCGGGGACGTCGCTGCCGGCCTCGGTGAGGTAGCGCTCCAGGGTGTCGGCCGCGACGTCGAAGCGACCGCCCATGATCTGCAGCTGCCCGAGCTCGCGCAGATCCTCGACCTCCCGGTTGGGCAGCGCCAGCTTCAGCTCCACGGTCCAGGCCGGGTCGGCCGCGTCGGGGGCACGGACGCGCACGGCGGCGAGGTCGCGGGTCAGGTTGTTGAGCAGCCGCCGGATCACGTCGACGGCCGGTGCCGGGCGCAGCATCGCGCGTTGGAACGGCAGTCGCCCCCCCGACACCGCCGCGACCCGGGCTGCGATGGCCGCCTCGTCGAGCACGACACCACCGTGGAACGGATCGAGCACCGCCGGTCGGTCCTGGCCTGCGATCCCGACGACCACGTGGCCCGGGAGGTGGATGCAGTAGGCCGGCAGACGCAGGCGCCGCGCGATCGCGACGTACAGGATCGACAGCGTGATCGGCAGCCCCCGGCGTCGGTCGAGGACCCGGTGCAGCAGCGCGTTGTCGGGGTCGTGGTAGTCGGCCTCGTCGCCGGCGAACCCGAGGGTGTCGCCGAGGTGCGCGGCGAGCAGGCGCGCGGCGGCGACCGGGTCGTCGAGGATCGGACCCGTCGGTGGGGACGAGGACGCGGGGACCGCGTCGGGGACCACTCCGGCAGCGGTCGGGTCCGACCCCGCGGCCGTGGCCCGGACCTGGTCGGCCAGCGCGTCGATCCGCAGCAGCGCCACCGCCACGTCCAACGTCGGGTCGGCGTGCGCCGCGACGAGCAGGGCTGCCTCGGCGAGGTCGGCGTCCGGTCGTCGGACCAGGGAGACCAGCCGGTCCCGTTGGGAGTCGCTCATGGGGAGAACGTAGCGCTGCGTACCCTGCGCACCCCGCCACCCGTCGCGGGCGGCGCCCCACCGGTGTGCGGGCGCCACGCAGATCCGTGGGAGCCCCGCCATGACCGGACCGGTCCGTACCGAGCACGTGGACACCCCGAACGGGGCGATCGTGGTCGTGACGCTGCACCGCCCCGAGGTCCGCAACGCCCTCGACACCGGCCTGCTGGCCGCGCTGGTCGACACGCTCGACGACCTGCCGCCACCGGGCGAGGTCCGGGGGCTGGTGCTCACCGGTGCCGGGGGTGCCTTCAGCGCCGGCGCGGACATCCACGAGGCCACCACCGACGGTGGCCGTCGGCGCATGGAGCTGTTCACCACCGTGCACGAGCAGCTGCTCGACCTGCGGCTGCCGACCGTCGCGGCCATCGAGGGCGTGGCCATCGGCGGGGGCGCGGAGCTGGCCGGTGGCTGCGACGTGCGCATCGCCGCCCGGGATGCGGTGCTGCGGTTCCCGGGGGCGATCTACGGCGTGCCCGTCGGGGTGGCGCGCACCGTCGGCCAGGTGGGGCTGTCGGTCGCCAAGGACTGGGTGCTCTCCAGCCGGGACGTCCCGGCCGAGGAGGCGGAGCGGCGTGGTTTCGTGCAGCAGCTGGTCGAGCCGGGTGCGGCGCGCGAGGCCGCCATCGGGTGGGCGACGGTGGTCGCCGGTCGCGATGCGGCCACCGTGGCGCTGCTCGGGTCGGTGTTCGACCAGCAGTCCGGGCTGCGCGACCGGGTGATGTTCGAGAACGACGCGTTGCGTTCCCAGGCGGAGACCGGGCAGCTCCCGGACCTCGGGACCGATCTGCCACGCACGGTCCGTCCGCGCCGGCACTGAGGCCCACCGGCACCGACCGCGATCCGCCGACGGGGGCCGGTCGGGAGCGGGGGACTAGGGTCGGCCACGACCGGTCGCGCGCGCGGCGACCCACCCACGACGACCGGTCCGTCCCGCGAGCAGTGGAGGTGCCATGGGCCCCGAGAAGCCGGATCGCAACCTCGCCATCGAGATCGTGCGGGTGACCGAGGCCGCCGCGATGGCCGCCGCGAGGTGGCAGGGCCGCGGCGACAAGGAGGCCGGCGACCAGGCGGCCGTCGACGCCATGCGCACCGTGCTGGACACCGTCGAGGTGGCGGGCACCGTGGTCATCGGCGAGGGGGAGAAGGACGAGGCCCCCATGCTCTACAACGGCGAGGAGGTCGGCACCGGGGCCAACCCGCGCGTCGACATCGCCGTCGACCCGATCGACGGCACCCGGCTGCTCGCCGAGGGACGTCCGGGATCGCTCGCGGTCATGGCGGCGGCGCCGGCCGGCACGATGTTCGATCCCGGCCCGTGCGTCTACATGGAGAAGCTGGTCGTCGGCGCGGAGGCGGCGGACGCGATCGACCTCGACCGGCCGTTGGGGGAGAACCTCGACGCCATCGCCGCCGCGATGGACCGCGACGTCGGCGATGTCACGGTGGTCATGCTCGACCGTGACCGTCACGCAGAGGCCAAGCGCCAGGTGCGGGAGGCCGGCGCCCGCCTGCAGCTGATCACCGACGGCGACGTGGAGGCCGCGATCGTCGCGGCCTGGGATCAGCGGCCCCAGGTGGACGTGCTCTACGGCATCGGTGGCACGCCGGAGGGGGTCATCACCGCCTGCGCGCTCAAGGCGCTCGACGGCCGCATGCTGGGGCGGCTGTGGCCCCGCAACGACGAGGAAGCCGCCCGGGCGCGCGAGGCCGGCTACGACCTCGACGCCGTGCTCACCGAGTCCGACCTCGTCGACGCGGACGACTGCTTCATCTCCTGCACGGGCATCACCCAGGGCAACCTGCTGCGCGGCGTCAGCTTCGACCGTCGCGGCGCGACGACGGAGTCGCTGGTGATGCGCTCCAAGTCGGGCACCGTGCGGCTGATCCGGGCCCGGCACCGGTTGGAGAAGCTGCGGCAGTACGCCGCGGTCGCCTACTGACCGCGTCGGACCCGGCCCGCCGACCCGCCACTCGACCGCGATCCGGCCTCCCGAGCGACGACGCGCCGTCCTACTGCGCGCGCCGGCCCGGCACGTGCGCGCGGACCTCGGTGCGCGTGGCCGTGCGATCCTCGTCACGGGTCCGCCGTGCCCGTCGCTCGAGCGCCCGCACCCGGTCGAGGACCAGGTCGGGGAACTCGATCGGCAGGGCGTGGCTCGCGCCGGGTACGACCCCGAGCTCCGCGTCCGGGACCTGCGCCACGAGATCGTGACCCACCCGGACCGGGCACCAGGCATCGCGGTCGCCGACCAGCATCAGCACGGGCACGTCGATCTCGTGCAGCCACGGGCCCGCGTCGAACCGCTGCATGCCGCGGGCGGTCCAGATCGCGGTCCGCGGATCCACACGGCCGAGGTGGTGGCGGTAGGCCAACATCCCCTCGTCGGGCGTCGCCGGCCCGAGCGCCCGGATGGCGTGCGCGACCGGCATCGCGATCTGGAGCTCCATGGCGTGCATCAGCGGTCGGGTCCACGCCCGGGGCAGCGCCGGGACGACGGAGGACACGACGGGGAAGACGACCTCACCGAGGCGTGAGCCGTAGAAGGTGGCCAGCGGGGCCCGGTAGGGCCCGGCGAGCAGCGCGAGCGACCCCGTGCGCTGCGGATGCGCGCGCCACAGTCCCAGCGCGACCTGCACCCCCATGGAGTGCCCGATCACGGTGGCGTCCGTCACCTGCTCGGCGTCGAGGACCGCGGCGACGTCGTCGATCAGGTGCTCGAGGGCGTAGTCCTGCGCGTTGGTGGGCAGCGCCCCGCCACCCGCCTCGCTGGAGGCGCCGACCCCGCGGTAGCTCGGCAGGATGACCCGGTGGTCGCGGGCCAGGGCGGGCGCGATGTCGCGCCAGAAGTTGTCGGGGCACAGGAAGCCGGCGCAGCACACCAGCGGCGGGGCGTCCGGCGGGCCGGCGACCGCGTACCGGATCGTGGTGCCGTCCTCGCGGACGACCTCGCGGTCGCGGGGCCACAGCGTGCCGCCGCGGTCGGGCCATCGGGTGCCCTGCACTCGGCCTCCTGGTGGCGTCGTCGGTCCGGGCGGCAGCGTAGGGCGCCGGGCTCGCGTACCCGAAGTGAACACGTCGCGTGTGGTTCACTTGCCGTTCACCTCGGCGTCAGAGGGTGGCCGCGTGGCGGCCGTAGCGTCCATCTCGTCCGCCCCGACGTCACCGTCCGCCACCCGCATGGTCACCTGACCGTGTCGGAGCCGACCGGTCTCGGAAGGGAGCCCCCGATGGTGAGGATCGAGCCCTGTGGCTGTGCCCTTCGACCCGTCGTTGCTGCCTCCGTTGTCTGACGGACACCACGGGCTGCGCTCCGAGTACCAGTCGGCGCTGGACTCCCTCGACGACGAGCTCATCGGTGGCGCCGCACTCGTGGCGGAGGCGATGCCCCGGGTGGTGCGCTCCTTCCTCGTGGCCGACCGGACCTGCATCGATGAGGCGCAGGCCAACGCGACCTCGATCACGGACCGCTGCCGCCGCATCGAGGAGCACGGGTTCATCCTGATCGCCCGTGAGGCGCCGGTCTCCGGTGACCTGCGACGGCTGGTCGCGATCCTGCGCCTGGTCCACGACCTCGAACGCTCGGGTCGGCTGATGAAGCACGTCGCGGAGTCCGTCGACGACCTCGACCCGCGCCAGCTGCCCGCCGAGCTGCGTCAGCAACTCGAGGAGCTGGCGCAGCGGGCGATCGACGTGTTCCGCGGGGGCGTCGACGCCTGGCGGCAGCGCGACGGTCTCGCCGTCCACGACCTCGACCGTGCCGACGCCGATGTCGACACCCTGCGCACCGGGCTGGTGGTCCGCGCGCGTGAGCTCGAGGGTTCGGCCGCCGATCTGCTCATGCTCGGACTGCTGGCCCGCTACTTCGAGCGGCTCGCCGACCACGGCGTCGCCTTCGCCCAGCACGTGACCTTCGTCGTCACCGGCGAACGGGTCGAGGTAGGCCCCTGAGATGACCAGACCCCGAGCGGTGCCCACGTGCGTCGCGTCGTCGATGGGGCCTGGCCGTTCAGGCGCGGCGACCCGAGAGTTCGACCGTGTCACCGGTGGTGACGAACACCGCCTGCTCCGCGACGTCCACGCCGTGGTCGGCGAAGCGCTCCAGCTGCCGGGTCAGCTGGATCATGCGCGTGGCCCAGGCGAGGCGGTGCTCGTCCTGGCTGGCCAGGCGCACGAGCCGGTGGAAGATGCCCACGTTCAACCGGTCCACCCCGTCGTCGAGCGACGCGACCCGGTTGGCGAGTTCGACGTCGTCGTGCAGGAAGGCCTGCAGGGCCGTCCGTGCGACCTCCCGGGCCAGGTCGCCCATCTCCACGAGCTGTTCGGTGAGGTCCGCATCCCCGGGGTGTTCCGCCGCCCGCTTGATGGTGCGTGCCACCCCCGCCGCGTAGTCCCCCATGCGCTCGAGGTGCAGGCTGACGTGGATCAGCGAGGTCAGCAGGCGGAGGTCCCGTCCGACGGGGCCGTGCAACGCGACCACCGCGAGCACGCCCCGCTGGACCTGCTCGTAGGCCCGATCGACGTCGACGTCCGCCTCGATCACGAGGTCCGCGACGTTCAGGTCGGCGTCCGCGAGCGCCCGCAAGGCATCGGCCAGCATCGCATCGGTGCGTTCGCCCATGGCGACCACCGTCGTGCGGAGCTGGTCGATCTGCAGGTCGAGGTCGGTACGCACGATGTCCCCCTGGTGGCGGTGCGGCCGGTCACGCCGCCACCAGCAGCCTAACCCCACGATGAGGTCTGTAGGCATGCCGAAGCTGTTGCTGGTCGAGGACGAGAAGTCGATCGCGGAGGGCCTGGCGATCACCCTGGAGGCGGAGGGGTTCCAGGTCGCCTGGGTCAAGGACGGGCTGGATGCGATCCCGGCCTGGGAGCGGGTCCGCCCCGACATGGTGGTGCTCGATCTGATGCTGCCTGGCATGTCCGGGACGGAGATCTGTCGGGCGATCCGTGCCCGCTCGGACGTGCCGATCATCATGCTCACCGCGCGGGATGCGGAGGTCGATCGGGTCGTCGGGCTCGAGTTGGGGGCCGACGACTACGTCACCAAGCCGTTCTCCACGCGCGAGCTGGTCGCCCGCATCAAGGCGATCCTGCGGCGTGCCCCGCGGGTCGACGACGTCGTGAACGAGGCCCCCGTCGAGGCAGCGGGTGTCCGCGTCGATCGGGTCCGGCACGAGGTGCAGGTCGACGGCGTCGTCGTCGAGCTGCCGCCCAAGGAGTTCGAGCTGCTGGCGTTCCTCATCGAGCACGCCGGTCGGGTGCTGACCCGCGGCCAGCTCATCGACGAGATCTGGGGCAGTGACTACGTCGGGGACACCAAGACCCTGGACGTGCACATCCGACGCCTGCGGACGCGGGTCGAGCGGGACCCCAAGACACCCGAGCGCATCCAGACGGTCCGGGGTGTCGGGTACCGCTTCACCGATCGATGAACCCACGTCTACTGGTCGGCACCATCCTGATCGGGACGGTGGGGCTCGTCGTCGGGCGCGCGATGCCGGGTCCGGTGGCCGTCGCGATCGTCGTCGCGATCGCCCTGGCCGTCGCGGTCACGCTCGAGGCCGTCGAGGCGCGCCGGATCCGACGTCTGGCCGAGCAGGTCAACGCCTGGGTGGGCAACGAGCACCGACCCGTCGATCTGCGCGGCTCCGACGCCTGGCGCCAGCTCGGCATCGCCCTCAACGCCCTCGGCGCGGCGCACGCCCGCCGCGGGGCGAACCTGGCCCGTGAGCGTCCCTGGCGGCGCGCGCTGGTCGATTCGCTGGTCCAGCCGGCCCTGCTGTTCAGCGACGAGGGACGGCTGCTCGCGGCCAACGGTGCGGCCCGGCAACTGCTCGGCATCCCGGTCGACGCGGGGGAGATCACGGTCGTGCAGGCGCTGGGCAGCGCGGCGCTCGCCGACGCCGTCCGCGAGGCGGCCGGCACGCGGGCGCCGGTGACCGTCGACGTCGAGCACGGCCGGCACGACCTGCGGGCCGTGGTCAGCCTGGTCGGCGACCAGACGCTGATGATCGTCCACGACCGGACCCGCGAACGCCGCGTCGAGGAGCTGCGACGCAACTTCGTCGTGAACGCCTCGCACGAGCTGAAGACCCCGGTCACCTCGATCCAGACCCTGGCCGAGGCGCTGGAGGTGGTCGTCGGGACCGACCCGGAGCGCACGGCCCGGCTGGTCAACCGCCTGGGCGTGGAGTCGGAGCGGCTCGCGCGCCTCGTCCGGGACCTGCTCGACCTGCGGCGCCTGGAGGAGCGCGGGCCGCAGGAACGGGTCCCGGTCGACCTCGCAGAACTGGTGCGTCGGACCGCTGCGGACCTGGTCTCGCGGGCCGAGGAGCGGGAGGTCGAGCTGAGCGTGGAGGCACCGGACCGCGCCATGGTCGCCGGGGTCCCGGGCGACCTGGAGGTCATCGTCGCCAACCTCGTGGGCAACGCCGTGCAGTACAACCGGCCGTCCGGCAACGTGGACGTCACGCTGGAGTCGCGCGACGGGCACCAGGTGCTGCGGGTGGTCGACACCGGGATCGGTATCCCCCAGCACGACCTCGCGCGGATCTTCGAACGCTTCTACCGGGTCGACACCGCCCGCAGCCGGGAGACCGGCGGCACCGGGTTGGGGTTGTCCATCGTCCGCCACGCCGTCGAACGACACGGCGGCACGATCCGGGTCGACAGCCTGCTCGGTGAGGGCACCACCTTCACGGTCACGCTGCCGATCGAACCGACGGGGTGACGGGGCGTCGGTAGGCTCCCGCGGCCATGACTGACCCCAACGCTGCCGCATCCGACGCACCCGCGATCCCCGCCGGTCTCACGCGGGAGCGGGGCAAGACGTTGCGTGCGCCGGTGATCCTCGACGTGCTGGCCGTCGAGCTGCCGGATGCGGTCATCGCGCTGGACTTCAGCACCACGTGGGAGCTGCTGGTCGCCACGATGCTGTCCGCGCAGTCCACCGACGTGAAGGTCAACGAGGTCACCCGGGTGCTGTTCGCGGAGCTCGACGGCCCCGCGGCGATCGCGGCCGCGTCGTTGGAGCGCATCGAGGGGTTGATCGGCCAGCTCGGGCTGTTCCGCCAGAAGGCGAAGAACCTCAAGGCCACCGCGACCATCGTGCTCACCGAGCACGACGGCGAGGTCCCCGACCGCATGGAGGACCTCCTCGCCCTGCCCGGTGTCGCGCGCAAGACCGCCAACGTCGTGCTGTCCAACGGCTTCGGGCGCAACGAGGGGGTGGTCGTCGACACGCACGTGGCGCGGTTGTCGCGGCGTCTGCGGTTCACCCGTGAGCAGGACCCGAAGCGCATCGAGCGTGACCTGATGCGGCTGTTCCCCACGCAGCGTTGGCTCGAGGTGTCCGACCTGCTGATCCACCATGGGCGCCGGACCTGCGACGCGCGTCGCCCCCGGTGCGAGGACTGCGTGATCGAGCCGCTGTGTCCGTCCTCCCAGGAAGCCGGACTGACCGACAAGCGCTGATCAGCGCGTTCCCGCGGTCCTATCAGCGCGCCCTCGCGCTCTTCGCGGTCAGCGCGCCCGGTTGCGACGCGCCCAGAGGAGGCTCGCGAGCGCGAGCACGGCGAGCACCCCGCTGACGATGGCCTGCAGCGTGTGGAACGGCGGTTCGATGTGCACCCCCGCGGCGAGCACCTCGAGCTCTGTCGCGCGCAGGGTCAGGCCCCCGCCGTCATCGGCATCGGCGCGATGGATCGTGCCCGTCAGCAGCAGCACGTCACCGCGCTGTGCGGGACGCCCGACCACCTCGACCTGCTCGTGCAACCCGTCGGGCAGCCACACGGCCAGGCCGCTGTTGAAGCCCGACAGCTCCCGGTGGCCGATGACCGGTCCGACCTCCAGTGCGTAGGCGTCGTCGTTGACCTGCAGCCACGCGCCACCGCGTCGAGGCAGCACCTCCCCGATCGCCTCGCCGGTGAAGGTCACCTCCAACCCGTCGTAGGCCCGGGGGCAGGCGATGACCTGTTCGGAGGACACCCGGCCACGCTCCGGGAAGGCGCGCACCACCTCGTCCCGGACGCCTGGCGCGGTCGCCGGTGTGCACGATGGGACCTCGTCGAGCGCGAGCGCGGGCACGTCGTCGACCGCGAGGTCGAGCCCCTCGACCTGCGGGTGCACCGCCTCCAGCGCCCACACCCCGGCGACGATGAGCGCCAGGCCGAGGATCGAGCCGACGAGGATCCAGCGGGTGTGGGCCCGACGGCGCGGGGGCCGACGAGACGAACGCGCCCGCCACCCGGCGGGTGGCCGACCGTCCGCGCTGCGCGTGGGGTCGCGGGGGGTGTCGGCGTCGCTCATGCCTTGGCCCGTCCCCGCGCGAGCGCGATCAGGTAGCCCACGAAGGCGAACACCGCGACGTACTCCAGGCGGCCGAGCCACATCTGCACGATGTAGACCAGCTGCAGCCCGCGGGGCATGTCCGGGCCGACCACCCCGATCGAGATGCCGATGTTCGAGCCGACCGACACCGACTCGAACAGCGTCTGCGTGATGTCGTACTCGCCGTAGAGCAGCCCCACCATCGCACCGATCAGGTAGGTCACGATGAACAGCAGCAGGATGGTGGTCGCGCCGCGTGAGGTCTCGTCGCGCAGGACGCGCCGCTTGCCCCCGGCGTGGTAGGTGGTGACCACCAGCGCAGATTCCGGCAGCAGCACGCGGCGGATGTCGTGCACGACCGTCTTGATGGCGATGCCGACCCGCATGGCCTTGATCCCGCCCGCGGTGGACGAGGCCATGCCCCCGATGGCCATCGCGCCGACGATGGCGGCGGGGGCGAGCACCCCCCAGTCGGAGAGGTAGATGTCCCCGGCGTTGACCTGGTGCCCGGTCGAGGACACCGCCGACATCAGCGTGAAGAACCCCTTGCGGAACAGCGCCTCCGTGGTGTCGTAGGTCCCGGCCCGCAGCAGGCCGACGGTGACCGCCACCAGGAACACCGAACTGGTCAGCAGCAGGGTGCGGGTCTCGAGGTGGCGCAGCACCTCGCGGGGGTCGTCCCGCCACAACGCGAAGTGCAGGCCGAACGCGAGCGTGCCCGCCAGCATCAGCACGATCACGATCAGTTCGACCGACAGCGAGTGGTAGTAGGCGATCGACGCCTGCATCGGCGAGAAACCGCCGGTGTCGAACGAGGCGAAGAACAGGTTGATCGCGTGGTACAGCGCCCGGCCGGGTGAGAAGCCCTGGGCCCACAGCGCGAGGAACAGCGCGGTGGTCCCGATGACCAGGAAGGTGGTCGCGACCACGAAGATGAAGCGCGCGGTGCGGATGAAGTTGGGCAGGATCCGCTCGTCGCGTGCCTCGGCGGCGTAGAGCGTGGCGACCCGGGCGCCACCTGCGGCGAACAGCGACAGGACCACGATGACGATGCCCTGCCCGCCGGCGAACTGCAGCAGGTGGCGGTAGAGGTCGTCCGACAGCGGCGTGTGGTCCAGGTCGTGGATGACCGACATGCCGGTGGTGGTCAGCGCCGACATCGCCTCGAACAGCGCATCGATGGGATCGCCGAACCGCCCCGAGAGGTACATCGGGATCGCGGCGAACACCGCACCGAGCAGCCACGCCAGCGCCACGATGACCATGCCGTGCGCCCAGGTGAGCGGGCGCCGGGTGGCCAGGGTCGCGTCACTGACCGCCCCAAGGATCACGCACAGGCTGGCGCCGATCAAGAAGGCCGTCGCGGAGTTCCACTCGCCCGCGAACAGCGCGACCACGAGCGGGATCACCATCACGATCCCGAGCCCGAGCAGGACCTTGCCGAGGTAGAACCCGATCATCTTGAGGTCGTCGGCCCCGGGTCGCAGCAGCGTCGTCACGCGCCGACCAACCGGGCCACGCCCGCCATCACCGCGATGACCGCCGCGCCGGCGGCACAGATCGTCAGCGCGAGCAGCACGGCGAGTCCCACGCCGCGCAGCGGGCCGGGCCGGAGGCGCCTGAGCCGGTAGGTCATCAGCGCCCCAGCAGGACGGCGGTGAGCCGCTCCTCGAGCTCCGGGGTGGTCAACGCGACCACCTCGTCGCCGGGTTCGATCGTGGTGTCGCCGGAGGGGATGACCGTCTCCTCGCCCCGGAAGATCGCGACCAGCACCGCCTCGTGGGGGATGTCGAGATCCTTGACCACGCGCGCGGCGGGCGCGCTGGGGCCCGCGGGGATGCGCAGCTCCACCAGCTGGACGCGGCCGCCCTTCAGCGAGGTGAGGTGGATCAGTTCCCCGACGGAGAACTCGTTCTCCAGCAGCTCGGAGATCAGCCGGGTGGAGGACACCGCCTCGATCCCCAGCGTCTCGAAGATCTCCACGTTCTTGGGGGTGTTGACGCGGCTGATGGCGCGTGGGACGCCGAACTCGATCTTGGCGAGCTGGCAGGCGACGAGGTTGTCGTCGTCCTCGTGGGTGGTGGCCACGAACGCATCCGCGCGGTCGACGTGCGCCTGTTCGAGGTAGCGCACGTCCCCGGCGTCGCCCTCGATGACCAGCACCTCGGCGTCCATCACCAGCTGCTCGCAGCGGGAGGCGACCCGTTCGATCACGGTGACCTCGTGCTGTTTGGCCGCCATGTCCTTGGCGATGTAGCGCCCGATGCGTCCGCCCCCGGCGATCACGACGTACATGGCTCAGCCCTCCCGGACGCGGTCACGCGCGTAGGGCTCGCGGACGAGGTCGGCGATGCGTCTGGCGGCGGCCGGCTTCATGGCCGCGGTCACGATGTCGTCGCGCTCGAGCCGGTCGGTGCGGTCGGGCAGGAACACCCGGGCGCCCCGCCGGACCGCCGCGATCCGCAGCTGCCCGTCGATCTCGAACTCCTCGACGGTCATCGCGTGCCCACCGGTGTCCACCTCCAGGTCGACCATGTTGATGTCCGTGTCGTGGAAGTGGACGTGCAGCGGGTAGGACTCGTCGCGGAACTCGTTGAGGAACAGCTTGGCCATCGTCCCCGTCGAGGACACGTACCGCACGCCGAGCTTGCGGTAGACCTCCTCCCGGTCGGAGTTGAACAGCCGCGCGATCGTGCGCTCGACCCCGTACAGGTGCGTGGCCACCTCGACGGTCATCAGGTTGGCGTTGTCCGAGCGTGTGACGGCCATGAGTCCGTCGGCGCGGTTGATCCCGGCCTGCTCGAGCACGTCGCGGTCGGTGCAGTCGCCACGCAGCGTCTCGCCGTTGAAGCCCGACCCCAGCCGGTCGAAGGCCATCGGGTCGGTGTCGATGACGACCACGTCGGTGTCCACGTCCTGGGACAGCTGCTCCGCGATCTCCGCCCCGAGGCGGCCACAGCCGCCGATGATGATGTGCACCTGGTCCTCGCTCGAGCGGTGGCGTGGCCTCGTTGCGGGGCCCGGTGATGGGCGCCGTGACGGGGCGCAGGCGACGCGGACGCGTGGGACCGGCCAGCTCCCCGCCGATGGTGCGCGGGGGTCGTCGCGGTGCGCGGGCGTGCCCGGCGGCACCGGTCGGCGCCGCACGGTGGACGAGTATGCCTCAGGCGGCGGGGGACCGGTGGGACCTCGGTACCCTCGAGCCATGGATGTTCACACGCTGTTGCTGGCCGCGCCCCGAGGGTTCTGTGCGGGGGTGGATCGTGCCGTGCTCATCGTCGAGAAGGCGTTGGAGGCCTACGGCGCGCCCGTCTACGTGCGGCACGAGATCGTGCACAACAAGCACGTCGTGCAGTCCCTGAAGGATCAGGGGGCGATCTTCGTCGAGGACGAGACCGAGGTGCCCGAGGGTGCGGTCATCGTGTTCTCCGCCCACGGCTCGCCGCCGGAGGCGTTCGAGAACTCCAAGCGGTTGGGGCACACGCTGATCGACGCGACCTGTCCGCTGGTCACCAAGGTGCACATGGAGGCGCGGCGCTACGCCCGCGACGGCCACGACATCGTCATGATCGGGCACGAGGGCCATCAGGAGGTCATCGGCACGACCGGTCAGGCCCCGGAGCGGATCCGCCTCGTGGAGACCCCCGAGGACGTCGACGCGCTCGAGTACGACGATCCGTCCCAGGTCACCTACATCACACAGACCACGCTGTCGATGGACGAGACCGCCAGCGTCGTCGAGCGGCTGAACGCCCGCTTCCCGGGCCTGAAGCAGCCCAAGAGCGACGACATCTGTTACGCGACCCAGAACCGGCAGGACGCGGTCAAGCAGTTGGCCGAGAAGTCCGACCTGGTGCTGGTCGTCGGCTCGCAGACCTCCTCGAACTCCAAGCGACTCGTCGAGGTGTCCAAGGACCGGTCGGTACCGGCCTACCTCATCGACGACGTCACGGAGATCGACCCGGCCTGGCTCGAGGGGATCGGCACCGTGGGGCTGACCTCCGGGGCCAGCGCGCCGGAGATCCTCGTCGAGCAGGTCATCGACCACTTCCGCGACGCCGGCACGACGCGGGTCGAGACCATCATGGTCGTCGATGAGGACGTCGAGTTCTCCATGCCCTCGATCCTCGCCCGCAAGCTCGCCGAGGCGGGCTGACCGGCCAGGGCCGAACGTGCAGGGCTGACCCGGCACGGCTGACCCGGCACGGCTGACCAGCCGGGGCTCGCCGGGGAGACCGGCCCGGCGCGCGACGGCGGCGCCCTCAGTCCGAGGTCGCGGCTGCCGCATCCTCCGGCGCCGCGGGTCGGGCGCTCGCCCGCGCCTGCTCGTAGGCGTCCCACAACGGCGCCGCGAGCAGTTCGGTCTGCCAGGCACGCAGCTCTGCGGCCGCGCACAGCGCCGCGCCGTCCTCCGGTTCGGCGGCGATGGCGGACCACAGCGGCTTGGAGGGGCACAGGATCCCGGCGTCGATGCCGACGTCCGCGGCGACCTCCTTGCGGCGTTGGCGCAGCGCGTCGTGGATCGTGCGGTCCTCGTCGCTCCACCGTCGGCTGGTGTCCTTGGGCTCCGGCTCGGCCTCCAGCCCCGCCCCGACCGCCTCCAGCAGCGTCGGCGCGTGTTCACGCAACGGTGCGCGGCGGCGCCGGCTGCGGCGGATCAGCTGCGGCACCGTGCGCGGCGGGTCCTGGGCGATGGCCACGATCGCGTCGTCGTGGAGCAGACGGTTCGGGGCGATGTCGTGCGTGCGGGACAGCTGCTCGCGGACCTCCCACACGGTGCGCACGATCGCGCGCTGCTGCGGGGTCAGCCGTCCGATGCTCTTGACCCGGGTCCAGGACCGCTGATCCTGGTCGGCCTTTGCGATCACCGCGGCGAACTCCTCCTCGTACCAGCGCCGCCGGCCGGTGTCCTCGAGCTGCTCCTCCAACCTCGCCCACAGCGCCGGCAGGTGCACCACGTCGCCCGCCGCGTAGGCGGCCATCCCCTCCGACAGCGGCCGTGCCTCCCAGTCGGCCCGCTGGAAGGCGCTCTTGTCGCCGGGCAGCTCGACGTCGAGCAGCTCGTTGAGCAGCGGACCGAGCCCCGTCGGCAACCCGAGCAGTGCGGCGGCCACCGCCGTGTCGGCCACCCGGTCCGCATCGACCCCCTTCGCGTGGAGGGGCGCCAGGTCGTTCTCGATCGCGTGCAGGACCGCCAGACGGTCGGGGCCGAGGAACTCGTCGAGCCCGTCCATCGTGTCGATGGTGACCCCGTCGAGCAGCACGCAGTGGCCCGCGACCCCGACCTGGACGAGCGCGGCGCGTCGGTAGTAGCGGTCCGAGTCCGCCCGTTCGACGTCGACGCCGACGACCGGTCCGTCCACCGAGCGCAGCGCATCCCGGACACGGGTGGGGTCGTCGACGAAGGCCACGGCGGGGGTGTCGTGCTCGTCGGCCACGGGCTCGGCTCCGGTCGTCGCACGGGTCGTCCCCGCGTCGCGCGACCGGTGCGCGTCGGTGTGGCACCGGCCGACGTGCGAGGCTACCCACGTCCCTGCACCGTCTGACGAGGAAGTGCGCCCGTGTCGCTGACCCTGCTGTGCGTCCACCCCCACCCCGACGACGAATCGATCGCGTGTGGGGGCGTGTTGGCCCGCTACGCCGACGAGGGTGTGCGCACCGTCGTGGTCACCTGCACCGGCGGCGAGGAGGGCGACAACCTCGCCGGTATCGATCTGGGGACCGAGGACCTCGTCGCGCACCGGCAGCGGGAGCTCGCGGACGCGCTGGCCGCTCTCGGGGTCCACGCGGGGCACCAGCTCGGCTACCGCGACAGCGGGATGATGGGGCTGCCCAGCAACGGCCACCCCGACAGCTTCTGGTCGGCGGACGTGGAGGACGCCGCCCGCCGGCTCGCCGAGGTGATCCGTGCCGAGCGCCCGCAGGTGGTGGTCTCCGACGACGAGCACGGCTCCTACGGCCACCCCGACCACATCAAGGCGAACCGGGTCACCGTGCGCGCCGTCGAGCTCGCCGCCGATCCGGATGCGGACGTGCCCGGCACGCCGTGGCAGGTCGCCAAGCGTTACGTGCACACGTTGTCCAAGGGTCGGCTGTTCGCCAGCCATCAGCGTCTGCTCGCGGCCGGGCTCGCCTCGCCCTTCGGTGACGAGTCGTTCGCGACCGCGGACGAGCTGCCCATGGGCTCGCCGGACGAGGCGGTGACCACGATCGTGGACGTCGCCGCGATGCTGGATCGCAAGCGCGCCGCGATGGCCGCCCACCGCTCCCAGATCGGGGAGGACTCGTTCTTCCTCAACGTCCCCGAGGACCTCGGGGACTCGCTGTTCTCCGTGGAGGAGTTCGTCCTCGAGCTCGGGGCCCCGGGTGGGGACGGGGTCGAGGACGACCTGTTCGCGGGGGTGCGGTCGTGACCGAGCAGCACGCCAACGCCGCCGCCTCCACGTCGGGCGCCGGGTCCTCCGGGGGCGAGGTCCCGGTCTGGTCCGGCGGGGTCGACCCCGACGCCTTCCGGGAGGCGCTCGGCAGCTTCCCGACCGGCGTCAGCGTCATGACCACCGTGCACGAGGGTCAGCCGCACGGGATGACCGCGAACGCGCTGTGCTCGGTGTCGCTCGACCCGCCGCTGGTGCTCGTGTGCGTCGACGACACCGCGGTGATGGCCGGCGAGGTGGCAGCCAGCGGGCGCTTCGCCCTGAACGTGCTCGCCGACGATCAGCAGGCGCTGTCGGATCACTTCGCCGACCCGGCCCGCCCGGCCGGGGACGCGGGCTTCGCGGGGATCGCGGTGACGACCGCGGTGACGGGCGCGGCGATCCTCGAGGGCGCGGTCGCCTGGGTCGACTGCGCGGTCACCCAACGCGTCGACGCCGGCGATCACGTGGTGGTGATCGGCAAGGTGCTCGCGGCGGGGGCGAGCGATCGCCGGCCCCTGCTCTACCACCGCGGTGCCTACGGCCTCGTGCCGCCGGCGACCCCGTGAGCGCGCGGATGCCCAGCCAGCAGCTGGAGGTCACCACCGGGCAGCGTCGCATCACCGACGTGACCGGCGCGTGCGCGGCGTTCGCCGCGGCGCAGGCCGCCGACGGGCTGCTGCACGTGTTCCTGCCGCACGCCACGGCGGGACTCGCGCTGCTGGAGACCGGCGCGGGGTCCGACGACGACCTCGCGGCCCACCTCGACGCGCTGCTGCCGCGCGACGACCGGTGGCGCCACCGGCACGGGTCGCCGGGCCACGGCGCCGACCACGTGCTGCCGGCGTTGATCAGCCCGAGCCTGTCCGTGCCCGTGGACGCCGGTCAGCTCGCGCTCGGGACCTGGCAGTCGATCGTCGTCGTCGACGCCAACGTGGACAACCCGATCCGGACCCTGCGGCTGAGCTTCCTGCGCGCCTGAGCCCCCCCCGGCTCAGTGCGGCGTGCCGAACAGCCGGTCCCCGAAGTCGCCGAGCCCGGGCACGATGTAGCCGTTGTCGTCGAGTTCCGGGTCGATCGCGGCCGTGACGATGCGGACGCCGGGGTTCTCGTCGAGGATGCGCTGGACCCCGTGCGGCGTCGCGGTCACCGACAGCACGATGACCTGCTCCGCCCCCTCGGCATCGAGGGCCTTGACGGCGTCGGACGCGGACCCGCCCGTGGCCAGCATCGGCTCGAGGACCAGCACCCACGCCCCCTCGAGCGGGGGGACCTTGAAGTAGTAGCGGCGGGCCTGCAGCGTCTCCGCGTCGCGTTCCAGGCCGATCATGCCGACGAGCGCGCTCGGCAGGACGTCGTGGACCCCGCCGAGCAGTCCCAAGCCCGCGCGCAGCACCGGCACGGCCACGATGGTGCGGCCGGGACCGGTGGTGGGAGCGGTCTCCAGGGGCGTCTGGACCGTGCCGGATGCGGCGGGGATGCCCTCCACCGCCCGCAGGGCGAGGATCGATCCGAGCCGCCGGGCGTGGTGCCGGAAGTGCTCCGGCGAGGTCGCGGCATCACGCAGGGATGCCAGTTGGACCCCGGCGATCGGGTCCTGGTCGAGGACGGTCACGGCGTCGGGGAGGTCGCGCGGTGCAGGCACGGTTCGGGCTTTCGGTCGCGTCGCCCGTCGGGAGGTCGTCCGACGGTCGTCGCTAGCCTAGAACGGTCGAGGTCAGGGGTCCGTCCGCGTGCGAAGCCCGGGATCGTTGTGCCGCGCGTCGATCGGTCCGATCCTGATCGCCATGGCGCTGGCCGCCTGCACGACCCAGGAGCCGCCGCCCCCGGACGAGGACGGGGTCGAGGAGGAGGACGACGACGCCGACGCGACGCCGGCGAGCGTGCGCGAGGTCGTGGTGATCCTGCCCCCGGGTGACGCGCTCGATCCCGCCACCGTCACGCACTGGCGGGACCAGGTCGACGCGGCCACCGATCTGCTGTCCGGCGTGGACGACGTCCGTGCGGTCGTGCCGGACGACGCGCGGTTCGTGGAGGACCTGCTGCGCAGCTTCGCGGAGCGCCGGCCCGACGTGCTCTGTGTCGTCGACCCGGTCGACGAGGCGGCGCTGCAGCGCCTCGCCGAGCGGTACCCGGACGTCGGGGTGTGTGCGCTCGGCGGGGCGGCGCCGATCGCGGACGAGGACGACGCGGACGAGGACCTCGTGCGGCGGACGGTGCTCCGCTTCGAGGAGGTCGGCTACGTCGTCGGCGCGGTGCTGCGCGAGCGTGCCGGGCTCGATGCCACGGTCGGGTTGGTCCTGGGCGACGCGGGACCCCGTGCCGGCGCGTTCAGGGACGGGTTGCTGGCGGGGATCGGCGACCTCGAGGTCATCGAGGCCGACGTGCCCGCCGGCGAGGACGTCTCCCTGGTCGAGCGGCTGGAGGCCGTGCTCGCGGCGGGCGCCAGCCACGTCGTGTTCGATCCGGCCGACGGCGCCACGGACGCGGTGGCGGCCGTCGACGGGCGTGCGCGTCTCTACGCCCCGGCGGAGATCCTGGCCGCCGCGGGTCTGGAGGCGGCTCCCGGTGCGGCGGACGCCGGGTCCGTCGGGCTCACGTGGGACCTGCGGTGGGCGCCGACGCTGGCCGGCCCCGCCGGTTCGTTGGGTGACGGCGGGGCGCGCACGCGCGTGCTCGGCGTGCTGGCCCTGGCTCGTTTCGAGGTCGGGTCGCCGGGATCCGATGCGCTGCAGGCCCGGGTCCGCCAGCTCCGTCGCGGCCTGGTCCGCGGCGAGATCGACCCGCTGGTGCCCCAGGTCCGCCCCGAGCCCGTGCCGGATGCCGACGACGAGCCGGCCGAGCCCGACGAGCCGGACGAGGTCGGGACGGTGCCCGATGCCGATGCGGACGATGGCGGGGCGACGGACGACTGACGTACCCGGACCGCCCGGCGTGGTCCTGGTCGCACGGGTCCCGGACGCAAGCGTTTTCAGCGCTCTAGGATGGGCGCCGTCGACGGTGCTCGCCGTCGCGTCCACTCCGCATGTGAGGACCTCCAGTGCGCCGTGCCAAGATCGTGGCGACCCTCGGCCCCGCTCTCGACGACACCGATCGGCTCCGCGCTGCGTTGGCCGCCGGGATCGACGTCGTGCGGCTCAACTTCTCCCACGGCACCGCCGAGGACCACCGGGCCCGGCTCGAGATGATCCGTGACATGGGCGACGATCTCGGTCGCTCCATCGGGTCGCTCGGCGACCTGCAGGGTCCCAAGATCCGGCTGGGCAACGTCCCGGATCCGGGGGTCGAGCTGATCGAGGGCGGCGAGGTCGTGCTGGTCAGCGGCGTCGAGGAGCTCCCGAGCTACGAGGAGGCGGGGACCCCGGTCCTGCCGGTCGTCTACGAACACCTCGCCACCGACGTGGAGCCCGGTTCGCTGGTGTTGATGGACGACGGGCTGCTGCGGCTGGTCGTCGCGGCCGTCGACGGGGACCGGGTCATCGCGCGGGTCGTGGCGGGTGGGCTCGCCAAGTCGCGCAAGGGCGTGAACCTGCCGGGGGTCGACGTCTCCGCCAAGTCGATGACCGACAAGGACCGCGAGGACGTCCGCACCATGGTCGACATCGGCGTCGACTGGATCGCGATGTCCTTCGTGCGTCGCGCCGCCGACGTCACCGAGGTCCAGGACCTGATCCGGCAGCTGGGGGGACGCCAGCCCCTGATCGCCAAGCTCGAGCGGCCCGAGGCGGTCGACAACCTCGAGGAGATCGTCGGCGTCGCGGACGCGATCATGGTGGCGCGCGGCGACCTCGGCGTGGAGATCGGTCCGGAGCGGGTCCCGGCGATCCAGAAGGAGATGATCGACCTCGCCAACGCGCACAGCCGGCCGGTCATCACCGCCACGGAGATGCTGGACTCCATGATCCGCAGCCCGAGGCCGACACGCGCCGAGGCCTCCGACGTCGCCAACGCCATCTTCGACGGCACCGACGCCGTGATGTTGTCCGGCGAGACGGCGGCGGGGCGCTACCCGGTCGAGGCGGTCCGCACCATGGCCCGGATCATCGAGGTCGCCGAGGCGGCCAGCGAACGGGTGCACCCGACCGCCCCGCTCACCGGCAACGTCGTCGGACGCGTCGTCGCCAAGGCGGCGGTGCAGATCGCGGAGGACGTGGACGCCAAGGCGATCCTGGTGTTCAGCTTCTCGGGCGCCTCGATCCAGCTGGTCTCCAAGTACCGGCCGCGCCAGCCGCTCATCGGCTTCACCTCGGAGCTGGACACGCTGCGACGTCTGCCGCTGATGTGGGGCACCGAAGGGCACACGGTCGCGGAGAAGGAGTACTCGAACGCGCTCATCCTCGCCGCCGACCAGGTCTGTCTCGAGCGGGGGTTCGCCCAGGCCGGTGATCAGGTCGTGATCGTGTCCGGTATCCCGGGTGGCCGCGGCGGCACGAACCGCGTCATGGTCCACGAGATCGGGCAGGCCCCCGACATCATGGGCTGAGCGAGGGCTCGGGGTCCCGACCGCCCGGCCCGCCTCGGCGACCGGCCGGGACCGGTGTGGCCCGCGTCCGTGCGTGACCGGTGCGGCCGCGTCCGTGCGTGACCGGTCCGGTCAGCGACCGAGCGCGACCGGTGCATCGGGCGGACCCTCGTCGAGCAGCCGGGCCAGGTGGACGTGCAGGTCCCGGGGCGCGATCACCTCGTCGGTGTCGGCGAGCTCCTGCACCGTCCACCACCGGGCGGCGAGCGCGCCGGTGTCGTCGAGCGGCGCGGCGTCGAGGTCGGTGTGCCCGGTGTCCAGACGGGTGAGGAACCAACGTTCGCGCTGGTCGAGCCACACGCCACGGAACGTGAAACGGACCTGCCGGGAGAACACCTGGGGCCCGGGCGCGAGGTCGATCCCGATCTCCTCCACGAGCTCCCGCCGGGCCGCGGTGGCGTGGTCCTCGCCCTGTTCCAGTCCGCCGCCAGGGGTGGTCCACACCCGGCGGTCGTCGCTCGCGGCGTGCGCGACGAGCAGCACCCGGTCGTCGGCGTCGAACAGCACCACGCGCGCGGCGTCCCGTTCGAGCGGGGCCTGCTCGGTGCCGACGTCGGGCTCGGCAGGCAGCCGCGGGTGCGCCGGCACGACCCGCGAGGCCAGCACGGCGCCGGCGTCGACCACGTGGAGCCGCCCGGCGCGGTCGACGATCAGCAGCATCTGCTCGTCCATCGCGAGCAGCCGACCGACGACGTCGCTCGGGACCTCACCCCGGGTCGGGTCGTCGACCAGCCACCGCACGGAGACCCGCTGCCGCACGTGCTCGGGTCCCACGCGCTGCACGTAGCGGGGGCGCAACCCCCGGCGGGGCGGCGTGGTGTCGCTCACGATCCGCCCGCCGGGGGTCCGACGGCGTCGGATCCCCGCAGCGCGGCGTCCCGGCCGCCGTCGTGGCGGTCCCCGCGGTCGCGGACCTCGACCTCGACACCGAAACGTTCGGTGAACAGCCGCGTGCGTCGGTCGAGCTCCAGAGGTGCGACGGGCAGGGCGTCGCCGAGCAGCTCGAGGACCAACGTGTCACCGTCCCGCTCGACGTGCAGCCCCGTGACCGCCTGGTCGTGGGCGCGGTCGAGCCCGTCGGCGACCTGGAGCAGGGCGAGCAGTGACTGGGTGCGGTCCTGGTCCTCGGCCGAGAGTGCCGCGTAGGCGGGGAAGTGCCGGCTGACGCCCCGGGACGGGTGGAAGCGCACCAGCGTGGTCAACATCGCGGACTCGGCGGGGGAGAACCCCCGCAGTTCCGCGTTGTCGACCAGGTAGGCGCCGTGGCGTTGTTGTTTGCGCAGCGCGATGGACTCCCCGATCGCGTGCAGCCGCGCCGCGGAGGTCAGCAGCTCCCGCCACGACGCCGGCAGGCCGTGCAGGTCGCCGGTCGCGTCGAACAGCATCCCGGCCAGCGCTGCGACGTGGCCGGGGTGGGGGTCGTCGGGCGCGAAGGTCGTGCGGATGCGCTCCACCTCGCTGTCGCGCAGCGCCTCGGGCGTCGGCGGATCGCTGACACCGTGGGCGTCGAGCAGCACCCCCTCGCGCAGCCCCCAGTCGCTGACCAGGACCGCGTCCAGTTCCAGGCGGTCCAGGACCCGGGCGAGCACGACCGCGGCGACGTGGAGGTGGTCTGCCCGACGTGAGGACACCCCGGGGACCTCCGTGCGCTCCTCGAGCGTCCGCGACGCGAGGTCGTCGGCCAGTGCTGCCAGCTCGTCGTGGCCGATGCGCAGCTGGTTGACGGTCGCGGGCAGCCACGTCGCGTGGGCCGCGGCCAGGACGCGTCCCAGGGCGCGGACGGTGCCGCCCACGGCGATCGAGGTGGCCGGGGCGGCGTCGCGGATCGGGGCGACGAGGTCGGTCACCGCGTCGTCGACCAGACGCTCCAGACGACGCAGGTGCTTGGGGCGCAGCACCCCTTCGGGTACCTCCGTGGACAGCGCGCTCGCGCCCAGCGGGGTGGAGGCCGCCCACTCGACGACCGAGCCGGCCCCGACCGCGAACTCCAGCGACCCGCCACCGAGGTCGAGCACGAGCACGGGTTCCGCGTCGACCGCGACGGCCGCCCGGACGCCCAGGTAGGCCAGTCGGGCTTCCTCGAGCCCGTCGACGACGCGGATCTCCACCTCCCCGGCCTCGCTGAGCGCGCGCAGCACCTGTGCTCCGTTGCCGGCGTCGCGCAGCGCGGCGGTCGCCACCGCGATCAGCTCCTGCGCCCCGGCGCGACGGGCCAGCTCCGCGAGGTGGGCGACGGTGGCCGCGCTGGTCGCCACCTCGTCGTCGGGCACGAACCCGTGCCGCCGCACGACCCGGCCGAGGTGGCGCATCTCCCGCTGCCGCAGGACCGGCGCGATGCGGTGCCCGTCGAGGTCGGCGACGAGCACGTGGAAGGAGTTGCTCCCGAGGTCGAGGACGGCGGCGCGCACCGGTCAGTCCGCCGCCGGGGTCGGGAGGAACTCCGCGTGGTCGGTGTCCGGCCACCCCTCGATGCGCCAGGTCGACCCGAGCGGCCAGCGCGGTTCACGTCCGACGGGCACGCCGCGGCGCCGCACCGTCGTGACGATCGCGCCGATCACGTCCCCGTGGCTGCACAGCAGGGCGTCCTGGTCCCCGCACCGGCGCAGCAGCCGGTCGATGATGTCGAACGGCGCGCCCTCCGCGAGCGCGTCGTCCTCCTCGACGACCAGTTCGCGCAGCGTGGCCAGCGGCTCGACCGTGTCGAGGCAGCGGCGCGCCGGGCTGGACAGGATCCGGGTCAGCGGCACGTCGGCGACCTGCAGCGCGATCGATTCCGCCTGGGTGCGGCCGCGGGCCGACAGCGGGCGTCGCCGGTCGTCACCGGTCCAGGCGGCCCGGTCGCCCGCGTGCGCGTGCCGGACCAGGTAGAGGGTCACGCGTCCTCCCCGTGGACCAGCGACCGCAGGGCCGCCTGCAGGGTGTGGCGGTCCTGGGGGTAGGTCAGCAGACCCGGTGCCTCGGCGATCGGGACCCACCGGGCCTCGTCGACCTCACCGTCGGGTTCCCGTTCCGCCGGGTCGCCGCCCTCGACGGCCATCGTCCACCAGCGCACCCGCTTGGGGCCCGCCGGCACCTCGTAGCGCACCTCGGGCAGTTCGGCGCCCAGCACGGCCCGCACCCCGGTCTCCTCCGCGACCTCGCGCACCGCGGCGGTCTGGTGGTCCTCGCCCGGGTCGAGCTTGCCCTTGGGCAGCGACCAGTCCTCGTGGCGGACGCGGTGGACCACGAGCACCTGCATGGTGCCCTCCCGCGATCGCAGCACGACCCCGCCGGCGGCCTCGATCATCGACGTCCTCGCTGTTGTGCCCGACGTTGCAGGGTGAGGTGGCTCTCGATGCCCTCGGCGGTCGGCACCCGGTGCCACACGGCGTCCGGCCCGAGCTCCCAGGCCAGCATGTCGTCGCTCAGGGCGACCTGCAGCACCTCCTCGAGCCGTTCCTCGAGCACGGGGTCCTCGACGGGGGTCAGTGCCTCCACCCGTCGGTCGAGGTTGCGCGGCATCAGGTCCCCGGAGCCGATGATGTAGTCGTAGCCGCGTGACGCGCTGCCGAACCGGAACACGCGCGAGTGTTCGAGGTAGCGGCCGACGACGCTGCGCACCGTGATCGTCTCCGACAGCCCGGGCACCTGGGGTCGCAGGCAGCAGATGCCGCGCACGATCAGCTCCACCTGCGTCCCCGCCGAGGACGCGTCGTAGAGGGCGTCGATGATCTCCCGGTCCACGAGGCTGTTCATCTTCAGCAGGATGTGGCCGTCGTCGGCCGCGGTCTCCCGGGCGATCAGCTCCAGCATCCGGGAGCGGAAGCTCGTGGGGGCCACCAGCAGCTTGCGGTACTCCGACTGGCGCGAGTAGCCGGTCAGCACGTTGAACAGGTCGCTCAGGTCGGCGCCGAGGTCCGGGTCGGCGGTGAGCAGCCCGACGTCCTCGTAGACCCGAGCGGTCTTGTCGTTGTAGTTGCCGGTGCCGATGTGGGCGTAGCGGCGGACACGGCCCGACTCGCTGCGCACGACCAGGGCGATCTTGGTGTGCGTCTTCAGCCCGACCACGCCGTAGGCGACGTGGACGCCGGCTTCCTCGAGCGCCCGGGCCCACTCGATGTTGGCTTCCTCGTCGAAGCGCGCCTTGAGCTCCACCAGCGCGACGACCTGCTTGCCCTCCTCCGCGGCGTCGAGCAGCGCCCGGATGATCGGACTGCCCGGCCCGGACGTGCGGTACAGCGTCTGCTTGATCGCGAGCACGTTGGGGTCGCGGGCGGCCGTCTCGATGAAGGCCTGCACGGAGGTCGTGAACGAGTCGTAGGGGTGCTGCACGAGCACGTCGCCCTCGCGCAGCGTGCCGAACAGGTCGAGCTCCTCGCCCGCGGGTGGGGTCAGGCGCGGCTGGGTGGTCGCGACGAACGCGGGCTGCTTGAGGTCGGGGCGGTCCAGGTCGTACAGCGCCCACAGACCCGACAGGTCCAGCGGACCGACCAGTTCGATGACATCGTCGGTCGCGATCGCCAGCTCGCGGATGAGCAGTTCGAGCGCCGTCGGTGTCATGTCGGGCTCGACCTCGAGCCGGACCACACGACCGAACCGGCGCCGGGTCAACTCGGACTCGATCGCCTGGAGCAGGTCGTCGGCCTCCTCCTCCTCGACCTCGAAGTCGGCGTTGCGCGTGACCCGGAACACGTGGTGCTCGACGACCTCGAGCCCGGGGAACAGCCGGTCGAGGTGCGCGCCGATGACCTGCTCGAGCGGGACGAACCGCTCCCCGTCCGGCATGACCAGGAAGCGTGGCAGCACCGGCGGGATCTTCACGCGGGCGAAGCGGGTCTGCTCGGAGCTCGGGTCGCGCACGAGCACCGCGAGGTTCATCGACAGGTTGGAGATGTAGGGGAAGGGGTGCGCGGGGTCCACGGCCAGCGGGGTGAGTACCGGGAAGACGCGTTCCTCGAAGATGGCGACGAGGTGGCGACGGTCCTGGTCGCTGAGCGTGGTCCAGTCCGCGAAGCGGATCCCCTGCTCGGCCAGGGCGGGGACGAGCTCCTCGCGGAAGATCGTGGCGTGCCGGCGGGCGAGGGTGGTGACCAGCGCGTCGATGGCGGCGAGCTGGTCGGCAGGGCTGATCCCGTCGGGGTTGCGACCGGTCGCCTCCGCGGCGACCTGTTCCTTCAGACCGGCGACCCGCACCTGGTAGAACTCGTCGAGGTTGGACTGGAAGATGGCCAGGAACTTGGCCCGCTCGAGCAGTTCCAGCTCCGGGTCCTCGGCCAGGGCGAGCACGCGTTCGTTGAACTGCACCCACGACAGCTCGCGGTTGAGGTAGCGCACCGCGTCCGGGTCGTCGCCGTGGCGGTCGAGGATGCCGAGCGTCGTCGAGCGCGGGTGGGGCGCCTGCCGCGTCGGTTCGCCGGGCACGGGCTCGACCTCGTCGGTGATCGGCTCGTGGGTCAGCGGAGGTGGCGAGGTGCGTGCCGCAGGGGTCGGCGCCCGGGGAGGGTCGTCGACCGGCGCCGGCGGGCTCGAGCCATCGTCCCCGCGGGCCGCGTCGCGTCCCGTGCTCTGGGCGAGGTCCGCGGCCGTCCCCGGGGCCGCCTCGGCGCCAGGGGACGCCGGTGTGTCCGTGCCACGCGGCGCTTCGACCACGGCGGGCGCGTGACGCCGACGGCGTCGCCACCATCTGGACCGCGTCCGGGAGCGCGCCATCGTGGGTGGGGCCTTCCGTGGGTGTCGCCGGACGCCGACGACCGTGACGGTCGGGCCGGAGCTGGCAGGGAGGTGGGTTGGGGGGATGCCAGGGGTGGGTGGGCTCGGGGAGATGCCAGGGTGGGTGGGCTCGGGGGGATGCCAGGGTGGGTGGGCCCGGGGGGTGATGTTAGGGGCGGTCGGTGAACGTCGGGTGAACGCCGACATCGGGCGTCCCATGTGCCTACCCGCAGGTCGGTGCCCTAGAGTGGGGGAGACGGCACATCGTCCCCGCGCCCGTCCGAGACGGATGGCGGGGGCGAAGCGCCAGGCGCGTCGGGACCATCGCGGTCGACGCCGCGCTGCAGCCCCGGAGTCGCTCCCGCCGAGTCGCTCCCGACGATCCCAGGAGGTCAGGGACCTTGACGTACACCATCGCTGAGCCGTGCATCGACGTGAAGGACAAGGCCTGCGTCGAGGAGTGTCCCGTCGACTGCATCTACGAGGGGGACCGGATGCTCTACATCCACCCCACGGAGTGCATCGACTGTGGCGCGTGCGAGCCGGTCTGCCCCGTCGAGGCGATCTTCTACGAGGATGACGTCCCGGACGAGTGGAAAGAGTTCACGCCGATCAACGCGGAGTACTTCGAGGACGAGGTCACCGGCCTCGGCTCTCCCGGCGGCGCTGCCGGCGTCGGGGCGAGCGAGAAGGACCACCCGAAGATCGCGGCCTGGGAGGGCTGAGCCCACCCCGCACCACTTCCCGAGGGGGACGGCTCCACGCCGTCCCCCTCGTGCGGTGTCGGGGCGCTCCCTGCGTTTCGTGCCGCGTCGGACGCGTGCTGCGTCGGTCCCGCCCCGCCGGCATCGGGGGCGGTCGCGGGTCGTGCGTGAACCTCGTTAGACTCCGGGCAACGCCCGCGTACACGCCAGGAGAGCGCCGTGGCCTACGTCATCGCCGAACCATGCATGGACGTCAAGGACACCGCCTGCGTCCAGGAGTGCCCCGTCGACTGCATCTACGAGGGGGACCGGATGCTCTACATCCACCCCAGCGAGTGCATCGACTGCGCCGCGTGTGAGCCGGCCTGTCCGGTCGAGGCGATCTTCTACGCCGACGACGTCCCGCCGGAGTGGGCGGAGTTCACGCCCATCAACGCGGAGTACTTCGAGGACTCGGTCACCGGCCTCGGCGCGCCCGGCGGTGCGGGGGAGGTCGGTGCCAGCAAGGTCGACCACCCGAAGGTCGCCGCCTACGAGATCCCGTCCGCGACCTGACCGCGCGGTCGAGGTGGCGCGAGCGCCGGCGGGCGCTGGCGTGGCAGCAGGCGCAGGCGCCCATCGAGCACGCGCTCGGTGAGGGGGCGCCGTCCGGCTGGTTCGAACCGGTGTACCGGGCGGCGGGCCGGGACACCGCGCAGGTGCCGTGGCACCACGTCGGTGCGCACCCACTGCTGACCGACTGGCTCGAGCAGCCGGTCGCGACGCCGCCCGGTCGGCGGGCACTGGTCACCGGCTGCGGTCTGGGTGACGACGCTGCGGCCCTGGCGGTCGCCGGCTACGAGGTGACCGGCGTCGACATCGCCCCGAGCGCGATCGCCTGGGCGCGACGTCGACATCGTCGCACGGACGTCGACTGGCAGGTCGCGGACCTGCTCGCGCCGGGCGACACCGGTGACGACAGCTCGCCGGGCGAGGTCGCGGGTGACGCCGACCTCGTCGTGGAGATCGGCACCGTGCGGATGCTGCCCGGGGTGGTGCGCGACGCGATGATGGACGCGGTCGCGCGCCGGGTCGCACCGGGAGGGGTGCTGGTCGTGGTCACGACGCTGGCCAAGGACGCGGAATCGGCGCGCCACGCGGCCGGGCCGCCCTGGCCGCAGGCCCCGAGCGAACTCGCGGTCTACCGCGGTCCCGGCCTGGTGCGCCTGGCGCTGGAGCACGGCGATCCGGACCCGGACGGCACCGTGCAGGTCCGCGCGACCTACCAGCGCCCGGCCGGCACCCCGCCCGGCGCCGCCGGAGCCGCGGGTGAGGGCCTGCCCATCGTTCCCAGCTGAGCGTCACCGGCCGGTGGTACGCCACGTGCCGGCGATCGTCGGGCGACGATAGCCGGGCCCCCCGAACGTCGTCGCGGCGGTGCGCGGTCGCGGCCCGGTGGCCCCGCCCCCCGCGCGGCCCCCCGGGGCCAGGGGGGGGGGG
>JAFIEQ010000202.1 GCA_020832455.1 Nitriliruptoraceae bacterium | reverse complement strand
CGTGGGCCTCCCGCTCACCTTCGCTACTGCGGGCCGCCGGCGGGCGGGCGCCGGCGGCGCGGCCGGGCGCCGGGTCCGCGAGGACCGGGGCCGTCGCGTGGGCGATGACGACCTCCGCGGCGTCACCGACCAGCTCGAGGCGTCATGCGTCGGGTGCGGCCTTCACGGCCAGCACGGCCGCGTCGGCGTGCAGCAGGATGTCCTGGGCGTTCGAGCCGAGGATGAGCTTGCCGACGGGGGAGCGGCGCCTGATGCCGATGACGATCAGGTCGGCGTCGTGGTCCTTGGACGCCTGCAACAGGTCCTCGGCCGGCGCGTTGCCCCGCGCGTACTCGACGAGCCGGTAGTCGATGCCCTCGTCCTTGAGCGACGCTTCGAGCTGCTCGAACTCCTCGCGGTACTCCAGGACCTCATCGAGTTCGTCCCGCTCGCCACCGCGCATCGAGTGGACGACCAACAGCTCCGCGTCACGCAGCTTGGTCTCCTCGATGGCGCGCTGCAGAGCGGCCTGACCTTCCGGTGACCGCAGGAACCCCGCCACGATCCGCATCCCGCTCTCCTGTTCCTCGCACACCGTCGGGTGCGCGTCATCCGCGCCGCCGTGAGCGCCAGATCGCCGGCACCGCGCCGGACGCCTCGCCCGTTGCGGTCGGACCGCCCTCCCTCGGGTGTGTCCAGGGCCGATGGTAGTCAGATGGGTGCCGTTCCCGGACGAGCCGGTGGTCCCGCGTTCCCGGGCCGGTCGGCCCGCTCGCCGCGCGGTACGAGTCGCGGTCATCCGGCCTCGTCGCGGGGGTGCCGTGCGGCTCCCGGACGGTCCGCCTCGCCTCGCGACGCGCCGCTAGGGTCCGCGCTGCGGGTCGTCACGCGACCCGCCGAACCATCGGACCCGGTGACCCCGCGGTCGGTGGTGGACGCCGGACCGACGTGTGGGAGCGCGTACGGGCGGGAGCCCGACGCGCCCGGCACGGGAGGCCGGGGATCGTCGTCGCGACCGCGGCGCCGGGCCCACGAGCTCCCTCGACACCCTCGGGTCAGGTCCGGTCCGTGACAGCCGAGCTTGCAGCTGCGTCCGGTCACCCCGACGCAGGTGCCCGAGAGGAGCCGCGACCCGTGACCGACGCCGCGAACGGGCAGGTCCCCGCGTCCACCGATGCGTCAGACCGCCCCGATCCGCTGGACTTCCTGCCGCCCGACGAGCCGGTCCACCTGCTCGACCCGGACGGCACCTACCACCCGGATCCCGACCACCCGATCGACCTCGACGACGCCGCGCTGCGTGAGCTGTACCGGTTGATGATGGTGACGCGGAAGGTCGACCGCGAGGCGATCAACCTCCAGCGTCAGGGCCAGTTGGGGGTGTACGCGTCCTGCATGGGGCAGGAGGCCGCCCAGATCGGCAGCGCGTACGCGCTCGGGCCGGACGACTGGATCTTCCCGTCCTACCGGGAGCTCGGTGCCGCGCTGGTCCGCCAGGTCGACGCGGCCGGGTTCCTGCACCTGTACCGCGGGACCTGGCTGTCGGATCACGACCCCTACAAGCACAACTTCGGGCTCATGTCGATCCCGATCGGGACGCAGGCCCTGCACGCCACCGGCTTCGCCATGGGTGCCCGGCTCGACGGCAACCCGATCGTGGCGATGACCTACTACGGCGACGGGGGCACCTCGGAGGGTGACCCGCACGAGGCCATGACCTTCGCCGGGGTCACCAAGGCGCCGGTCATCTTCTTCGTGCAGAACAACCAGTACGCGATCAGCGTGCCGCTCGCCAAGCAGACCGCCGCGCCGACCCTGGCGCACAAGGCGATCGGCTACGGCATGCCCGGCTACCGGGTCGACGGCAACGACGTGCTCGCGTCCTACGCGGTGACCCGCAGGGCCATCGACCGGGCCCGCGAGGGGGTCGGCCCGGCCTTCATCGAGGCGATGACCTACCGGATGGAGGCGCACACGACCTCCGATGACCCGTCGCGTTACCGGACCCAGGAGGAGCTCGAGGAGGCGGCCAAGACCGACCCGATCGTGCGGATGCGCAACTTCCTCACCAAGCGGGACCTGTACGACTCGGCCCTGGAGGACGCCATCGAGGAGCAGACCAAGCAGGTCGCCTCCGAGGTGCGCGCCGGGATCTACGACGCCCCGCACGGCGACCCCATGGAGCTGTTCGATCACGTCTACCTCGACGCGACCAACCACTTCGAGGACCAGGTCGCGCAACTGCGGTCCGAGCTCAGCCAGGGGGGTGAGGTCTGATGGCGGTCACCATGGCACAGGCGATCAACCAGGCACTCGCCGACGCGATGGCCAAGGACGAGCGGGTGCTGATCTTCGGTGAGGACGTCGGCAAGCTCGGCGGCGTGTTCCGGGTCACCGACGGGCTGCAGGCCACCTACGGCGAGGACCGGGTGTTCGACACCCCGCTCGCGGAGTCCGGCATCATCGGGACCGCGATCGGGCTGGCGATGTACGGCTACCGGCCGGTGCCGGAGATGCAGTTCGACGGGTTCACCTACCCGGCGTTCGAGCAGATCGTGAGCCACCTGGCCAAGATGCCCAACCGTTCCCGCGGCACCGTCAAGCTCCCGGTGACGATCCGCATCCCGTTCGGCGGTGGTATCGGCGCGGTCGAGCACCACTCGGAGTCGCCCGAGGCCTACTGGGCGCACACGGCCGGCTTGAAGGTCATGACGCCCGGCACGCCCGAGGACGGCTACTCGATGATGCGCGAGGCCATCGAGATGGACGACCCGGTCGTCTTCCTCGAGCCCAAGCGGCGCTACTGGATGAAGACCGACGCCGCGATGCCCGTCACGACCGAGCCGGCGCGCGACGCGGTCGTCCGGCGTGCGGGCACCGACGTCAGCGTGTTCTGTTACGGGCCGATGGTGCGCACCGCGCTGGACGCCGCCGAGGCAGCCGCCGACGAGGGCTGGTCGATCGAGGTCGTGGACCTGCGGTCGCTGTCCCCGCTCGACACCGACGCGATCGTCGCCTCGGTCGAGCGGACCGGTCGGGCCATCGTGGTCCACGAGGCGGCACGCAACCTCGGCATCGGCGCGGAGGTGGCGGCCCGCATCCAGGAGCGGGCGTTCTACCACCTCGAGGCACCGGTGCTGCGGGCGACCGGCTTCGACACCCCCTACCCGCCGGCGAAGCTCGAGGAGTTCTGGCTCCCGGACGTCGACCGGATCCTCGATCTGGTCGAGCGGGCACTGGCCTACTGAGCACCGTGTGCGCCGGGTCCCGCCCGGCGCACCGGTGGTCGTGCCACTTCTGTGGAAGGGAGCGCAGCATGAGCGACATCAAGGACTTCACCCTGCCGGACCTCGGGGAGGGCCTCGAGGAGGGCGAGATCGTCGAGTGGCACGTCGCCGTCGGCGACGTGATCGAACTGAACCAGCCGGTCGCCGACATCGAGACGGCCAAGGCCGTGGTCGCCGTCCCGTCTCCCTTCGCGGGGACCATCGTGGAGCGCATCGGCGGGGAGGGCGAGACCATCGAGGTCGGCGCGGTCCTGGTCCGTATCGACGTCAGCGGCGGTGCGGTGGCCGCGGACACGCCCGCCCGGGTCCACGAGGGTGATGCCTCCCCGGCGCAGGGCAGCTTCGAACTCGGCGCCGACCGGGCGGACGCGGCGGTGCCCGACGCGGACGCCGAGCCGACCGGCGCGCTCGCCGACGACACCCGTCCCGCGAGCGCCTCGACCG
>JAFIEQ010000201.1 GCA_020832455.1 Nitriliruptoraceae bacterium | reverse complement strand
CCCCCCCCCCACATATCGGCCACCCCCCCCCGTGGGGGGCCCCGCCGCCGGGCCCCCGCGGCCCCCCGGGGGGGGGGGGGCTCCCCCCCCCCCCCCCCCCCGGGGGTCGTCCGTCAGACGATGCGGGTCAGGCGAGCAGCGTGATGGGAGCCTCGATCAGCTCCTGGAACCGGCGCAGCCACCGGGCGGCGACCACCCCATCGACCGGCCGGTGGTCGGCCGAGAGCGTGACGTCCATCAGTTGAGCCGCCTCGATCGAACCGTCGTCGGCCACGACGGCGCGACGCACGATGCTCCCCACCGCCAGGATGCCCGCCTGAGGGGGGTTGATGACCGCCGCGAAGCGCTCGGTTCCGAACATGCCGAGGTTGGTGACGGTGAAGCTGCCGCCCTCGAGTTCGTGCTGTTTGAGTGCACCACGACTGGCCCGGTCCGCCAGGTCACGCACCGTGGTTGCGATGGACGTCACGGTCGCGTTCGCAGCATCCCGGACCACGGGAGTCATGAGACCCCGATCGCTGGCGACTGCCACAGCCACATCGACCCGCTCGAAGCGCCGGACCGCGTCCTCGGTCCAGTTGACGTTCATGTCCGGTACGTCACGCAGCGCCGTGGCGACGGCTCGGAGGACCAGGTCGTTGATGGAGACGCGGACGGACGAGGTGGCGTTGATCTGCTCCCGGAGCTCGACCAGCGCATCGACCCGGCAGCTGGCCTCGAGGTAGAAGTGCGGTGCGTGCTGCTTGCTCTGCACGAGCCGCGATGCGATCGCGCGCCGGAGCGAGGTGTGCGGGACGTCCTCGTAGGCCCCATCGGTCGAGGCGGGTGGTGCCGGTCGGGACGGCGAGCCCGCGCTCGGCGCCGGTGGGCGCCCATCGGCTCCCAGCGCATCGGACGGCGTCCGCTCGCGGGCAGGCTCGGCTCGCTCGACGTCGACACGCAGGATCCGCCCCCCTGGGCCGGAGCCCTGGAGTTCCCCCAGATCCACCCCACGCTCGCGTGCGGTCCGACGAGCCAACGGCGAGACGAACGTCCGCCGGCGGATCGCGGGATCACCGCCGCCCTCCGCACCGTCGCCGACCGCGGCAGGAGCCTCGACCGGTGTGTCGGCGGCGAGCTCCGCACCAGCAGCAGGAGTTCGCGGCTCGGCTGGTTCGGATCCCGCGCCACCGATGGAGGCCAGCAACGCCTCGCCCGCGTCGGCCCCCTCGTCGACCCCCAGCAGGATGGCGATCGGCGCGCCGACGAGGACGTCTTCGCCGGGCTCGACGAGCAGTCGCCAGACCGTCCCGCCCGAATCGGGAGTGATGTCGACCTCTGCCTTGTCGGTCTCGACGGTCGCGATCGGGTCATCGGCCCCGACGCTCGCTCCCTGCTCCACCTGCCACTCGAGCAAGGTGGCCTCCTCCGAGTCGGCGGAGATCCCAGGCATCCGAACGAGCGCAGCCATCAAGCGTTCCCTCCGTCGAGGATCTGACCAGCGGCGTCGGCGTCCATGCGTCGCAGTGTCGTGGCCACCGTGTCCTGGTCCGCGAGCGCAGCCTGCTCCAAGACTTTGCTGATGCTCGGGGACGACTCCGACCCGGTCACCCGCTCGATCGGAGCGTCCAGCCAGTCGAAATAGCGCCGCTGGATCTCGTCCGCGAGCCACGCCCCGTAGGAGGTCCCTCGGGAACCCTGCTCCACGATCAGCACCCGGCCGGTCCGTTGGATGCTTGCGCCGACCGTCTCCCAATCGAAGCTCGCGGGATCCAGCCACCGCAGGTCGATCACCTCGGCATCCGCGCCGACCTCGTCGACGGCGGCGAGTGACGCTTTCACCATCGAGAGGTACGTCAGGATCGTCACGCTGTCGCCCTCGCGCCGCAAGGCGGCCCGACCGATGGGCACGTGGTAGTCGAGGTCGTCCGGGACCTCGCCCTTCTCACGGTAGAGATCGGCGTCGTGCTCCAGCACGGCCACGGGGTCGTGGCAGCGCAGCGCGCTGTTCATCATCCCGACGTAGTCGGCTGGTGTCGACGGCGCGGCGATGCGCCAGCCCACGGAGGTGACCATGATCCCGGCGGGATCCATCGAATGTTGCGAGCCGTACCCGGTCCGCGTCCCGATCTTGATCCGCATCACCGCGGGCATGTGGTGGTGCCCACCGAACATGTGGCGGGCCTTGCCGATCTGGTTGAACAGCTGATCGGCGGCGACCCAGATGAAGTCGGCGTACATCAATTCGATGACAGGAACGTATCTGCCGTCCAAGGCGAGACCCCCACCGAGCCCGCAGAACGCGGCCTCACTGATGGGTGTCCCCAGGACACGATCGGGGAAGGCGTCCTTGAGCCCCTTGGTCGCACCGCGCGGGCCACCTTTCAGCTTGTGGACGTCCTCGCCCAGCACGACGACCCGGTCGTCGTGCTCCATCCTGCGCGCCATCACCGCGGCGACCGTGTCCACAAAGGTCATGATCGAACGCGGGCCCGGCACGTCGGCGGCCTCCACGACCTCGACGTCGTCGAACTCCGACAAGTCGCCCCGGACACCGCGGTCGATGTTCGCGGGATCGGGCCAGAGCGCGCCCTTGAAGCGTTGCGTGCCCTTCCCGCCCGGTACCTCCTCGAGCATCTCCGAGGAGATCTGCTTCATCACTTCCTTGGCCTGCGTCCGCACCTGCTCGATCTGTTGCGCATCGAGGATCCTGCGCTGCTCGAGGCGACTCGCGACCTGGTCGATCGGATCACGCGCACGCCACGCGGCCTCCTCGTCTTTGTCCCGGTACCCGAACGCGCTGCCCGGGAAGGGGCCGTTCTGATGGAAGTAGCGGTAGACGTCCGCCTCGATGAGGGTCGGCCCGTTGCCAGCGCGCATGTAATCGAGCGCCTGCTGCATCGCCAGGGAGGTCGCGACCGGATCCATCCCATCGACGCGCCAGCTGGCGACGTTGAAGCCAGATCCACGGCCCGACAGCCGGGGCTCCCCGGTCGCTTCGTCGACCGTCGTGGAGACCGCGTACTGATTGTTCTCCACGAAGAAGCAAACCGGCAGGTCCCAGGCAGCGGCGAGGTTGAGGGCCTCGAGCACGGAGCCGATGTTCATGGCGCCGTCACCGAAGTAGGTGACCGACACAGCGTCGGTCACTGCCTGCTTGTTCGCCCAGGCGAAACCGGTCGCGAACGGGACGGCACCACCGACGATGGCGTTCGTACCCAGCGCGCCGGCTTCCTTCCACTGGAGGTGCATCGAACCGCCCCGCCCACCGCAGTAGCCCTCGGCGAGCCCGCAGATCTCGGCGAGGCTGCGCCGCAGGACCTCCGTGAGGCTGTCGTCGAGTGGCGCAAGCGGGTCGATGCCCTCCGGCGCCACGTAGCCGAAGGCCTTCGCGAGGAACTGGTGGTGACCCCGGTGGGAACCGTTGACCTGATCCTGGGGCGTGAGATCGATGATCGAGCCGACCGCACCACCCTCCTGACCGATGCTGGAGTGCGCGGGTCCGTTGATGAGCTTCTGACCAGCCAGGTCCAGCACTTCCTCCTCGAAGGCACGGATGAGGTGTAGCTGCGCAAACATGGTCAGCAGGCGCGCTTCCTCGACCTCGTTCCAGTCTTTTTGGGTCGCCTTGAGCGCGACCCAGGGGGACATCGGTGAGAGCTTGCTCGTGGTCGGCATGGATCCCTCGTCGGCTCCCGGGGTGTGTGGTGGTGTGTGTGCCACACACCCCGGGGTTGTCGGTGGTTCAG
>JAFIEQ010000038.1 GCA_020832455.1 Nitriliruptoraceae bacterium | reverse complement strand
CCCGGGGCAGCGTGCCGGCTCGCACGGCGGCGGCCTCGCGGCGCTGTCGGACCATCCCGACCGCCCCGGCGACCAGCGTCGCGAGCAGCCCGAGGCGACCGAGCCCGGCGGCGAACGCCCGCGCGTCGGACACCGGGGGGGAGACGCGCGACGGTCGGCGGCTCATACGGGTCGGATCGCGATCATGGCCCGACCCGCGTCACCGAGCTCGACGGGGGTGCCGTCGGCCACCGGGGCACGTGCGACCGAGGATGCCAGGACATCGCGCGCGATGGTGGTGTAGTGCCCGGCGGCCTCGAGTTCCTCGTCGAGGGACGGGGGTTGCACGCTGACGATGAGGTCGATGCGATCGTCCAGCGCCAGGTCTGCGGCCTTGCGCTGGTCGTTGATCGCACGGACCAGCTCGCGGGCCGCGCCCTCGACCTCGAGCTCCCGCGTCAATGTCGTGTCCAGCGCGAACGACACCGCCCCCTCGGCGGCGACGGCCCAGCCGGTGCGCGAGTGCTCGATGACCTCCACCATCTCGGGGGTGATGGTGCGGGTGCTGCCGTCGACCGTGAGCTCGGCGTGACCGTCGGCCAGCGCGGCCAGGACCGTGCCGACCCCGTCCGCGTCCAGCGCGGAGATCGCGGCGGCCACCGCCGGGGCGTCGCCCTGGAACGCGGGTCCGAGTGCCCGGAAGTTGGGCTTGAGGTCGCGTTCGACCAGGTCGCCGGTGCCGTCGGCGAGCACGACCTCGTGGACGTTGAGCTCCTCGGCGACGTCACCCAGCAGTTCCTGCAGGCCGGCGCGTGCATCGATGGGCACGGTGACCAGCGCGCGGGCCAGCGGTTGGCGCACCTTGACGGCGGTGTCGTTGCGCGCCTGTCGGCCGAGCTCGACCACGCGGCGCGCGGTGGTCATGGCCGCCCGCAACGGCTCGTCGCGCCAGGCATCGTCGGCGACGGGGAAGTCGGTGAGGTGCACCGAGCTGGTCGCGGTGGCGTCCTGGCTGACGACCAGGTCCTGCCACAGCCGTTCGGAGAGGAACGGCAGGAACGGAGCGAGCAGCTGCGCGAGCGTCGTCAGGCAGGTGTGCAGCGTCGCGTAGGCCGCCTGCTTGTCGCGCGGATCGTCGGTGACGGACTTCCAGAACCGGCGGCGGTTGCGGCGCACGTACCAGTTCGAGAGATCGTCGACGAACCGCTCGATCGCGCGGGTCGCGGCGGAGACGTCGTAGCGGTCGAGACCACCATCGACGGTGTCGATCAACGCGGCCAGTTCGGCGAGCATCCAGCGGTCGATCGCCGGCCGCTCGTCGGGCGCTGGGGTGTCCGCCGCGACATCGATGCCGTCGATGGCCGCGTAGGTGGTGAAGAACACGTGCGTGTTCCACACCGTCAGCAGCAACCGGCGGACGACGTCCTCGAGCAGGTCGTTGCCGACCCGCCGGTTCACCCACGGGTTGCCCTCGGCGAACATCAGCCAGCGGAGCGCGTCCGCGCCGTGCTGCTCGAGCAGCACGAACGGATCGAGCACGTTGCCAGCCGACTTGGACATCTTGCGGCCGTCCCCGTCCACGATGTGGCCGAGGCACACGCACGTCCGGTACGACGAGTCGCCGAACAGCAGGGTCGACTCCGCGAGCAGGCTGTAGAACCAGCCCCGCGTCTGGTCGATGGCCTCGCAGATGTAGTCGGCGGGGTAGTGGCGCTCGAACTCCTCGACGCCGGTGTGGGGGTAGCCCCACTGCGCGAAGGGCATGCCGCCGGAGTCGAACCAGGCGTCGGCGACCTCCGGGACCCGGTGCGCCAGGCCACCGCACGCCGTGCAGGGCAGGGTCACGTCGTCGACGTAGGGCCGGTGCGGGTCGAGTTCCAGGTGGTCCTCGCCGGCGAGCTCCGAGAGCTCTGCGCGGGAGCCGACCACCGTGACGTGGTCGCAGTCGTCGCAGCGCCAGAAGGGCAGCGGTGTGCCCCAGTAGCGGTCGCGGGACAACGCCCAGTCGACGTTGTTCTCCAGCCAGTTGCCGAACCGCCCCTCACGGATGTGCTCGGGGTGCCAGTCGATGCCCGCGTTGTTCGCGAGCAGCTCGTCGCGCATGGCGGTGGTGCGGATGTACCAGGACGGCTTGGCCCAGTAGATCAGCGGCCGCTTGCACCGCCAGCAGAACGGGTAGGTGTGCGTGTAGGTCTGCGCGGCGAGCAGCAGTCCGCGCTCGTCGAGGTCCGCGGTGATGCCGGGATCGGCGTCCTTGACGAACTCGCCCTCCCAGGGGCCGGTGGTGAACCGGCCGGCGGCGTCGACCGGGTTGACGATCGGTAGCCCCTCACGACGTCCCACGGCCATGTCGTCCGCGCCGAACGCCGGTGCCATGTGCACGATGCCCGAGCCGTCGGAGGTGGTGACGAAGTCGGCCTGCGTGACGTAGCGGTGATCGGCGTCACCGACGTCCACCAGGTCGTAGGGCCCCTCGTAGTGCAGGCCGACGAGATCGTCAGCCGTCAGCCGTTCGACGAGCTCGTAGCGGTCCTCGCCGAGCACGCGGTCGAGCAGGTCCTCGGCGAGCACCAGCAGCTCGCCCTCGATCCCGAACGCGTCCGTGCGCGCCAGCGCGTAGGTGATGTCGGCGCCGACCGCACAGGCGGTGTTCGACGGCAGGGTCCACGGGGTGGTGGTCCAGACCACCAGGGAGGCACCGCGCTGCGCCAGCGGCCCCTCGGTCACCGGGAAGCGGACGTAGACGCTCGGGTCGTCGACCTGCTGGTAGCCCTGGGCCACCTCGGCGTCGGACAGGCCGGTGCCGCAGCGGCCGCAGTAGGGCGCCACGCGATGATCCTGGAAGATCAGGTCGCGGTCCCACAGCTGCTTGAGCGCCCACCACAGGCTGTCGACGTAGGTCGCGTCCATGGTCCGGTAGGCGTCGTCGGTGTCGATCCAGAAGCCGATGCGCTCGGTCAGCTCCTCGAACGCGCCGACGTAGCGCTGGACGGACTCGCGGCACTTGGCGTTGAACGCCTCGATCCCGTAGGCCTCGATCTCCGCCTTGGAGTTGAGCCCGAGCTCCTTCTCGACCTCGAGCTCGACCGGCAGACCGTGGCAGTCCCAGCCGCCCTTGCGGCGCACCGACAACCCCTTCATGGTGCGGTACCGCGGGAAGATGTCCTTGAAGACCCGTGCCTCCACGTGGTGGGTGCCCGGCATGCCGTTCGCCGTCGGTGGCCCCTCGTAGAAGGTCCAGACGGGTGCGTCGGCGCGCTGACGCATGGAGGTGTGGAACACGTCGTCCCGCTGCCACATGGCGAGGATCTCGCGCTCCATCGCCGGCAGATCGGGTCGGGACGGGACGGTGGGCCAGGTGGCGGCGTCGGCGGCCATGCGGGGTCCTCGCGTACGGCCGACGAGGGGACGCCGGCGATCGGATCGATATCGCCGAGGGACGATCACCCGTGCGTGCGGTGACCGCGGTCCCACCCTCGTTGACCGCCGGAGCGGTCCGCTCGTGCTTCCGTGTCGGGTCACCCCGGACGGCCCGCGTGTCGTGCGGGGGTCGTCCACGCCTACGCCCCGGACCAGCCGGATCGGTGCACCGGGTGGTGGGTCTCGTCGTGGCCGCTGGTGAGGGGATACCTGCGCGGACCCGACCGCCGGCTCACACCGTCCCGGCTCGCTCGTGGAGGGCCCCCGCGCGAGGCGTGTCCTCGTCGTCGCGTCGGGTCGTTCGTCGTACCGGCCGCAGTGTAGGCCCACCGCCAGGGACGGCACCGTTCTCAACGTGCGTGTAACGCGCTGGACACACCGCCTCCGTAGCGTTCGATGTGCTGGAAGGCGGCGCGCCCGTTCAGCGGGCGGACCCACCTGATCAGCGGACCGTCGACCCGTGGACAGGGGGCCGCGATGCCGAACACCGCACCGAGATGGGACCTGCCGGGTCCACTGCACCTGGTCGGCGGCACACAGGGTCCGCCACCCGCACCCGGCCCGGCGTCCTCGCCCGACCCGGAGCGCCTGATCGCGCGGCTCATCGATCAGGCCTACCTGTTCGACGACCCCGCGGCCTACGAAGCGGGTGTGCGCGACGCCGTGCAGTTGCTGCGCTCGAGCGCAGCCCACCCGGCGGGCGGCCGCGCGCGCTGAGCGAGTCCCGGCACGTCCGTTCGTCGGGGGGCCTCTGGTACCGTCCGCGCCCTCATGGCGAAGACGAAGACACTCACGCAGGCCCAGCTCCGCGCGATCCGCGAGGAGCTCGAAGCCGAGCGCTCCCAGCTGCTCCACCAGGTCGCCGACCTCGATGCCGAGGCCGACGTCAAGAACTGGCGGGAGGGCGGCTTCGACGACGACCCGGCGGATGCCGGGTCGGCCAGTTTCGAGCGTGAGACGGCGCAGTCGTTGTCCAACCACGCGCGTCGGCAGCTCATCCAGATCGACGACGCGATCCGTCGGATCGAGCAGGGCAGTTACGGCACGTGCGAGCGTTGTGGGGAGCGCATCGACGCCGCCCGCCTGGAGGCGCTCCCGCACGCCACGTTGTGCATGGATTGCAAGCGGCGCGACGAGACCGGTCGCTGACGATGACCGACGTCGGCGCCGATGCCGGAACCGATGTCGAGTCGGCGCACCCGTGGGCCGTGCAGGTCGGCGTCCTGGTCGTGGTCGGGATCGCGCTGCTCGATCAGGTCACCAAGTCGATCGCGGAGGCGGTCCTCGCCCCCGGTCGGTTCGTGCCCTGGCTCGGGTCGGGGGTCGGCTGGCAGTTGGTCTACAACCCGGGCGGGGCGTTCGGGGTCCCTGCTCCCTCGTGGATCTTCCTGGTCGTCACCGTGGTGGTCATCGTGCTGGTCGCGAAGGCGTTGCCGCGCACGGCGCTGCTGACCGCGGCTTGCGCCTACGGACTGCTGCTCGGCGGGGCCATCGGCAACGTGCTCGACCGGCTCCTGCGTGACGGCGACGGGGCCTTCGGCGGGGGCTACGTCGTGGACTTCGTGGCCTGGGGGTCCTTCCCCCGGTTCAACGTCGCCGACAGCGCGATCACCGTCGGGTTCGTCCTGCTCGTGGTCGCGATGCTCATCGACGAGCGGCGCGCACGCGTCGCCGACGAGCAGACGCCCGAGGCCCCCGAGGTCGCCGAGGCCGCCCCGGTCGACGACGGCCCCGGGCAGCCGCCCGTCCCCGGTGACGCACCCGCCGAGGGCGCCGGTCCGGACGACGACGAGGTCCGGATGCCCGACGGACACGAGCCGGGGATGCGATGAGTGACCCGGGGTCGACACCGCGCACGCTGATCGTCGACGAGCAGCAGGCCGGGATGCGCCTCGACGTGCTGCTCGCCGAGGCGCTCGGGGACTCGCGCAGCCGTGCCGCGGCCCGGTGCACGGCCGGTGAGGTGACCGTGGACGGCCGGCCCGTCGCCAAGCAGCACCGCGCGCGGCTCGGGGAGCAGGTCCGCATCGCGGTGCCGGATCCGGTCGCGGTCGCGGCGCCACCGGCGCTGCCGCCGATCCGCTACCGCGACGAGCACCTGCTGGTCGTCGCCAAGCCGGCCGGCATGGTGGTCCACCCCGGTGCGGGCACGCCCGACGGCACGTTGGTGGACGCCCTGCGCGGCGCCGACATCCCCCTCGCGGACGTCGGCGACGACCGCCGTCCCGGCATCGTGCACCGGCTCGACCGGGACACCTCGGGCCTGCTGGTCGTCGCGTCCTCGTCCACGGCGGCCGCCGGGCTGATCGAGGCGCTGCGCACCCGGGTCGTGGGGCGCCGCTACCTCGGCCTGGTCCGCGGAGAGCCGGCGCGCGCCCGTGGTCGGATCGAGGGACCGATCGGTCGCGATCCGAGCGATCGCCTGCGCTTCGCGGTGGTCAGCGGCGGTCGGGAGGCGGTGACCCGTTACCAGCGCCTCGACGTCGGCCTCGCCCCGGAGATCGCCCCGCACCGTGCCACGGTGAGCCTGCTCGCGTGTCGACTGCTCACCGGGCGCACCCACCAGATCCGGGTGCACCTCACCGCGCTCGGCCACCCGATCGTCGGCGATCCGACCTACGGAAGCGCCGGCGAGGTGGCACGCGCGCTGGGGCTGACCCGCCCCTTCCTGCACGCGGCGGCGCTGCGATTCACCCACCCGGTCACGGGCGAGACCGTCGATCTGCACGAGCCCCTGCCGGAGGACCTCGCGGCCGCCGCGGCGCTCGCCGGCGTCCGCGTTCCCGCCGATCTGCCCCTCGAGGACGGGGACGAGGCACCGGACGCGACGCCGTCCGACTAGCCCGAGGTCGCGGCGGCGGGGACGTCGACCGCGCTGGCTCCCGCGGCATCCGCATCGTCCGTGGAGCCCCGTGCCGGGGGCAGCACCGGTCGTACGAGCCACCCGGCGACGGCGTCGGTCCCGGCCGGTCGGCCGAGGTGGTACCCCTGACCCAGGTGGCACCCGAGGCCACGCAGCGTCTGCAGTTGGGCGTCGGTCTCGATGCCCTCGGCCACGGTCGTGAGCCCCAGGGTCCGCGACAGCGCCACCACCCCGGCCAGGAAGGCCCGATCCCGCGGCGAGTGGTCGATGCCATCGACGAAGGCCCGGTCGATCTTCAGGATGTCCACGGGCAGGGTACGTAGCTTGGCGAGCGAGGACCGTCCGGTGCCGAAGTCGTCGATGGCGACCCGCACGCCCCGCTGGCGGATCTCGTGCAGGGCGCCCACGATCCGCGGGTCGTCGCTGGCGACGTCGCTCTCGGTCAGCTCCAGGACGAGGCGGCCGGGGTCGAACCCGCTCGCGCGCACGATCTCCTCGAGCCGTTCGGCGGCACGTGGTGCCACGACCTCCGCGGCACTGACGTTGACGGTCAGGCCGACCTCCGGATCGGGCCAGGTGGCGGCGTCCACGGTCGCGGTGCGCAGCATCGTGCGGCCGAGCCGTCCGATCAGGCCGGTCTCCTCGAGGACCGGGATGAAGCGGTCCGGCGACACCCGACCGAGCCGCGGGTGCTCGAAGCGGGCGAGCGTCTCGACGTGCACGGTCCGACCCGTGCGTAGATCGACGATCGGTTGGTAGGCGGCCTTGAAGCCGCCCCAACGCAGCGCGTCGCGCAGCGCCGAGTCGAGGTCGTGACGTGCCTGCACGGCGTCGTGCATGGCCGGGGCGAACCAGCACCAGTGGCGGGCCACGTCCCGCTTGGCCGCGTACATCGCGAGGTCGGCGTCGCGGAGCACCTCGCTGGTGTCGTCGCCGGAACGTGCCAGGCGCAGGCCCAGGCTCACGGAGATGCTCACCCGGCGTCCCAACACCTCGAACGGTCGGTCCAGGGCCTCGACGAGGCGCGTGGCGACCTGCTCGAGTGCGCTGGGGTCGGTCACCTGGTCGACCAGGATGGCGAACTCGTCGCCGCCGAGCCGCGCGGGCAGGTCGCCGGGACGCACCACCCGGCGGACGCGCTCCGCGACCAGACGCAGCAGGTCGTCGCCGGCGTGGTGGCCGAGGCTGTCGTTGACCACCTTGAAGCCGTCGAGGTCCGCGAACACCACGCCGAGCCGGGTGTCCGCCGTGGCCAACCGGCGCCCGAGCTCGTCGACGAGGTGGGAGCGGTTGGGCAGCTCGGTCAACGCGTCGTGGGCAGCGCGGTGGGCGAACCGGGTGGCGAGCTCACGGTGGCGGGACTCCTCGCGGCGGAGCTCGTCCTGGTGGTGGACCTGTTCGGTGATGTCCTCGACGGTGACCGCCCAGCCGTCCGCCTGTCCCTCGGCGTCGATCCGCGCCAGGCGCAACTGCAGGATGCGCCCGTCGTGGAGCGTGGCGCGCATCGCCCGCTCGGACGGTCCGTCCGGGTTCGCCAGCATCGACTCGAGCTGCGCCGCCTGCTCCGCGGCGAGGTAGCGCGACAACGGGTGGCCCGCGACCTCCGCGTCGCTCGGATCGGTCCCCGGCTCCAGGATCGCCGCGAGCCGGTGGTTGGCGTAGCCGACCGTGCCCTGCGGGTCGGTGTAGGCGATGCCGACGGGGGAGGAGGCGGCCAGGGAGCGGAACCGGCGTTGCTCGGAGGCCAGCGCCGCGTGCGACCGCTGCGCCTGTCCCTCGGCACGGACCCGGCCGGTGAGCAGCATCGCGACGACGAGCGCGGCGAGCGCGGCGGTGAGACCGCCGGCGGACCAGACCAGGGGCGTCGGGGTCGTGGGCAGCTGCGCCTCGAAGCCCGTCGTCGGGTAGAAGTCGAGTTGCAGCGTGCGGTCGGCGGCGGTGATCCGCTGGGTCGACGTCCGATCGGTGTCGACCGGGGCCCGTGACTCGACGTCACGGAGTCCGAAGTTCTCCATCGGGCGGTCGGAGGCGGTCGTGTCGCTGACCTCGACGGCCAGCTCCGAGCCGCGGATCGCGCGCTCGATCATGAGTTCACGGTCGACGAGGATGACCGCCCACCGGCGCGAACCGTCACTGGCCGGGCGCATGGACTGGATCAGGGCGACGTCGGCGCCGGCGAGCTGCTCCGCGTCCTCCCAGGTCGGCAGGCCGTTGTCGTCGCTCCGTTCCATCGCGGACCGGATGGGGCTGCCCACGGTGATGGCGGTCCCCTCGATGTCCCGCGAGGTCCCGATCGTGCGCGTGGTCTCGATGACGGGGACGACCCCGCGCTCCGCGACGATGACGAGCTGGTCGACACCGGGCAGACTGTTGCCGTGACCGCTGTTGGCCGACGCCCGGGCGATCAGTTCGCGCAGATCGGCCACGCCGACGTCGCTCTCCGTGTCGTGCAGGCTGACCACGGCCTGGAGCAGCACCTGCAGGTTCACGGTCGAGGTGGCGACGGTGTACGCGGCGCGTTCGGTCGAGTTGGTGAACAGCTCCTCGACGGCGGCGTCCTGGGTGACCTCGAACCGGTGCGCCGTCCAGCCGGTGATCCCCAGGATCAACAGCGCGACACCGACCGCCACGGCCACGACGCGGCTGTGGTCGATGAGGCCCTGCCTCGTCACCGGTCTGCCCTTCCCGATAGCGGCCCGCTCGCGGTCGCCGGACCCCACCCGGCACCGTGCTCCTGGCTCGTCCCGCGATGCTCCTCACCGTGCTGGCTGCGCGTGTGCGCACCGCGGGCACGCCGATCGGGGACGCCGAACGGGACTCCACCGCTCCATCGGCCGGGGATGTCATGACTTGAGCCCTGGTGGCGACCGCGTCACGGATCGGCTGCTACGGTGCCGCGAACGACAGGCGTGTGGTTCTTCCCCGGCACACGCCCGTCGGGTACGACCCGGGCCGTTCGCTCCCGCAGGGACCCCCCTCGCGGGCGCGCGGCCGGTCCCTCGTGCCCGACGCTCGACGTCGCCGCCGTGCCGGCTCCGCGCCGGCCGCCGGCCCGACCTTGGGGAGCACCTGAACGTGGTATCGACCGGCGATCGCGACTCCTTCGTCCACCTGCACGTCCACTCCGAGTACTCGATGCTCGACGGGGCGTCGCGGGTCGACGATCTGGTGGCCCACGTCGCCAGGGACGGTCAGCCCGGGGTGGCGATCACCGATCACGGGGTCCTGTTCGGGCTGGTGGACTTCTTCAAGGCCGGCACCGCGGCGGGCATCAACCCGATCCTGGGCTCCGAGCTCTACCAGGCGATCGGGTCCCGCCACGACCAGCAGCTCGGCGGCGCGGACGGCAAGACGCGCTACTTCCACCTGACGACCCTGGCTGCCGACGACACCGGCTACCGCAACCTGGTGGCGCTCTCCACCAAGGCCTATCTGGAGGGCACCTGGTACAAGCCACGGGTCGACAAGGAGCTGCTCGCCGCCCACAGCGAGGGCATGGTGGTGCTCTCCGGCTGCCTCGGTTCCGAGGTGAACCAGGCGCTGCTCAAGCACGACGAGGACGAGGCCCGCCAGGTCCTGAGCGACTTCAAGGACATCTACACCGCCGAGCGCTTCTTCGTCGAGCTCCAGGACCACGGCATCGAGGAACAGCGCTGGACCTGGCCGATGCTCGAGAAGCTCGCCAAGGAGCTCGGGCTGCGCACCGTCATCACCAACGACTCGCACTACACCAACGCGTCCGACGCACAGGCACATGACGCGCTGCTGTGCATCCAGACCGGGTCGAAGATGAGCGACCCGGACCGGTTAAAGTTCCACGGTGACCAGTTCTACGTCAAGACCGCACGGGAGATGCGCGAGGAGTTCCGCGACTACCGCGACGCGTTGGACGCGACGCTCGACATCGCACAGATGTGCCACGCCACGATCGAGTTCGGACTCGATCTGCTGCCCGCCTTCCCCTGCCCCGATGGGATGAGCGAGGCCGAGTTCCTGCGGCAGAAGGTCTGGCAGGGCGCCGAGCGCTACTACGGCGCCCCCGTCCCGACCGCCGTGGCCGAACGGGTCGAGTACGAACTCGGCGTCATCGAGCAGATGGGCTTCCCCGCCTACTTCCTGATCGTCGCCGACCTGATCGAGCACGCCCGCTCGGAGGGCATCCGCGTCGGTCCCGGTCGCGGGTCCGCCGGTGGATCGGTCGTCGCCTTCTGTACCGACATCGTCCGGGTCGACCCGATCAAGCACGGCCTGATCTTCGAGCGCTTCCTGAACCCGGCCCGCAACGAGATGCCGGACATCGACATCGACTTCGACGACCGGCGACGCGGGGAGATGATCCGCTACGCGGCGCGCCGCTACGGCGACGATCACGTCGCGCAGATCGTGACCTTCGGGACCATCAAGGCGAAGTCCGCCATGAAGGACGCCGCCCGGGTGCTCGACCACCCGTTCAAGGTCGGCGACGACCTCGCCAAGATGATGCCTCCGCCGGTGCAGGGCAAGGAGTCCTCGCTCACCGAGGCCTACGAGAAGTCCACGGAGCTGCGCTCCGCCCGCGAGGATCCGACCTACCGCGAGGTGCTCGAGACCGCGGAGCGGCTCGAGGGCCTGAAGCGCCAGCACGGCATCCACGCCGCCGCGGTCGTCATCGGTGCCAACCCGCTGCACGAGACCGTGCCGTTGCTCAAGACCGACAACGGGGAGATCGTCACCCAGTACGAGATGGGCGCGGCGGAGGCCATCGGCCTGCTGAAGATGGACTTCCTCGGGCGGCCCAACCACACCGTCAGCTCCGAGCCGGAACGCCACACCCGCGCCACCCGCGGTGTCGCGGCCGACCTCGACGATCCCGAGGTGCTCGGGGAGATGGACGACCCGACCACCTACGAGATGCTGTCGACCGGCTTCACGTTGGGGGTGTTCCAGCTCGACTCGACCGGCATGCAGGCACTGGTGCGCAAGCTGCGGCCGTCGCGGTTCGAGGACATCTCGGCCCTGCTGGCGCTGTACCGGCCGGGTCCGTTGTCCATGGACATGCACGTCGCCTACGCGAACCGGAAGAACGGCCACGAGGAGGTCGCCTACGACCACCCGGCCCTCGAACCGGTGCTCGGCGACACCTACGCGATCATCGTGTACCAGGAACAGGTGATGAAGATCGCGACCGACCTCGCGGGCTTCACGATGTCCGACGCGGACGGGCTGCGCAAGGCGGTCGGCAAGAAGAAGCGCGACCTGATGGAGTCCTTCAAGGACCAGTTCATCACCGGCGGGGTCGACAACGGCTACGACCGCGTCCTGATGAGCAGCCTGTGGGAGATGATCGAGAAGTTCGCCGAGTACGGCTTCAACAAGTCGCACACCGTCGCCTACGGGGTCGTCAGCTACCAGACCGCCTGGCTCAAGGCGCACTACCCGGTCGAGTACATGGCCGCGCTGCTGACCAGCGTCAAGAACCACAAGGACAACAAGCCGCTCTACCTCAACGAGTGCCGGCGCATGGGCATCGACGTGCTGCCGCCGGACGTCAACGAGTCGGGCAGCGACTTCACCCCGCGCGACGACAAGATCCTGTTCGGGCTGTCGGCCGTCCGGGGGGTCGGTGAGGGCATCGTCGGTTCGATCGTCGAGGCACGCGCCGCGCACGGACGCTTCGAGGACTTCGCCGACTTCTGCGCCAAGGTCGATGCCTCGGTGCTGAACAAGAAGACGCTCGAGTCGCTCATCCTCGCCGGTGCCTTCCGCAACCTCGGTCACCCCCGCAAGGGGCTGCTGTCGGTCTACGAGCCCATGGTCGACAGCGCGCAGCGCGCGAAGAAGGAGGAGGCGGCCGGGTTCCTGTCACTGTTCGGCGACGACGGTGGCGGCGACGCGGTCGAACTCGACGACACCCCGGAGGTGCCCGACGACGAGTACGACAAGTCCCGGCTGCTGAAGTTCGAGCGCGAGATGCTGGGTCTCTACGTCTCCGACCACCCCCTGCGCGGCACCGAACGGGTGCTCGAACGCCACACCGACACCGACTGCGCCGGGCTGCGTGAGAAGGCGGACGACGCCAACGTCGTGGTCGGCGGGGTGCTGACGGGGCTGGTGAAGAAGTTCACCCGCAAGGGCGACACCTACCTCGTCGCGACGCTCGAGGACCTGACCGGCAACGTCGAGGTGGTGTTCTGGCCCAACACCTTCCGCGCGGCCCACGAGGTGCTCGTCGAGGACGCCATCCTGGTCGTCCACGGCCGGCTCGAGGTCCGCGACGAGGCGATCAAGCTCACCGCCAACAAGGTCGCCGCACCGGACCTGTCCGAGGCGCTCGGTGCGCCCGTGGTGGTCAACTTCGCGGTCGAGCAGTGCACCACCGACGCGGTCGCACGGCTCAAGGAGGTGCTCGCCCACCACCGCGGGGTGGTGCCGGTGCACCTGCGCCTGCAGCAACCGGACGGCTCGTGCCGGCTCTACGAGCTCGGCGACGAGTTGCGGGTCGAGCGCCGCCCGGGTCTGTTCGGGGAGATCAAGTCCGCGTTCGGTCCGGACGCCGTGGACGACGACCACGGGGACCGGACCTACGGTGACGACCGGAGCGAGCCGGCCTGGCGACGCCGAGGCAGCCAGGAGCTGGTGGGCAGCCGGTAGCTGCGGTCGGCGACGTCGGTCGTCGGTGACGACGCCCGACCCCGTCGGGCACGGAGCCGACCGATCGATCCGGCCATCCCGCGCGCTGGGTGCCGCGCGGGTGCGTTCGTCGGGGTTGTCCACGGTTCGTCGACCCTTCTCCTTGCCCGACCAGAGCATCGAACGTATGTTCGTTCTATGTCGATCACGGTCATGCCCGCCCTCATCCGGCCACCCGCCGCCTGGCCCGGTCGGGTCCGTGCCATGCCGGTCCTCGCCCGGGAGCGCGGCGGGGGCTACGAGGCGGGTGCGGACCGCGGCGACCGGCCGGAGCCGGACCGGCGCCCAGGCGCCCCCGGTCCGCACGATCACCACGATTCCCATGACCCGGACCTACCCGCGTCCGCATAGCTGCGTGAGCTCGCGAAGGCGGCGGAGCGGGCCGTCACCCGTCTGCACGCGCGCTTGCTCGACGAGGCACCGGTCCAGGGTGAGCTCGGTGCGATGCTCGACCTGCTGCGCACGCTCGATCGGGGACACGCCAGTGCGGTCGCGCTGACCACGCGGATCGAGCGAGATGGCACCTCGGAGCGACGCACGGGGTTGCCCCTGGAAGGTCTGCTCGCGATGAGCTCGCGCATGACCTTCGGGGACCGGCGGACGCTGTCCACGGTGGCAGCGACGCTGCGCGGGATGCCACACGTCCGCGCGGCCTTCGACCGTGGGACGGTCGGGTGGGCGCAGGTGCGCCGGATCGTGACCGAGGTGAAGGGGCTCGATGCCGACTCCCGCGCCCAGCTCGACGCCGGGTTCGCCGATCGCGACCGGTTGGAGCGCATGGATGCCGATCAGGTCGTCGACGAGTTCGGGGCCGCCGCCGGTCGCCACCGGGAGGCCCGTGAGCAGCAGCGCAGCGTCCGCCGGATCGAACAGCGGTTCCTGTACGTCCAACCCGCGCTCGACGGCGCCGTCACCGGCTACTTCGAGCTGGATCCGGAGGCCGGCGCCACCTTCCTCGCCGGACTCGAGGCGGCTGCGCCGCGCCCGACGGCCGGTGAGCGCGACTGCACCCGCGACGCGTTCGATGGCGACCCGACCGAACCCGGACACGGTCCGGACGAGGACGTCGAAGCTCCTGATGGCCGCCCGGTACGCCGTACCCGCGGGCGTCAACGTGCCGACGGGTTGCTGGCGCTTGCTGAGGCGTTCCTCTCGGGCCGTCGTGCGGACGGGACCCCGCGTCGTGCACGACCGCGGATGCTGGTGACCTGCGACGTACGCACCCTCACCGGCGATGACGTCCACGCCCACGCGGCGCGCCTGCTGTGGCAGCTACCGGGCGCGCCGCCGGCGCTGACCGCCGCCGCGACCCGCCGCCTGGCGTCGGACGCGGATCTGCGGTTCCTGCTCGTCGACGGCAGCGAGGTGCTCGGCGTCTCCGCGCCGACCGCGAGCATCCCGTCGAACGTGCGCGCCGCCGTCAACGCTCGCGACCGGGGCTGCCGGTTCCCGGGGTGCGCGATGCCGGCCGAGCACTGCGACCTCCACCACGTGCAGGGCCGGGAACACGGCGGCCCGACCACGGTCGACAACCGCGTCGCCGTCTGACGACGCCACCACACGGCGATCACCGAGGGGCGATGGCGCCTCACGATGACGCCCGACGGGACCGTGACCGTGAGACGTGGACGGCGCACCGTCACCCGGCTCGCGCCGACGCAACGCGCCCACGGACCACCCTGACCCCCGCCGTGCACCGCGGCCGGGCCGTCCCGCTCGTAGGCTCGGCTGACCGGGGAGGTGCCGTGGACATCCGGATCGCACGTGAGGTGGGTGAGGACGAGGCGATCGCGTTGTACGACGCGGTCGGCTGGACGGCCTACACCCGGTCGCCCGACACCCTGACAACGGCGATCGCCAATTCCACGATCGTGGTCACCGCGCGTGACCAGCACGGACAGCTGGTCGGGCTCGCCCGGGCCCTCTCCGACGACGCCACGATCCTCTACCTCCAGGATCTGCTGGTCCACCCCGCCCACCAGCGCACGGGCGTCGGACGTCAGCTCCTGACCGTGTGCCTCGAGCGTTACCGTCACGTTCGTCAGAAGGTCCTGTTGACCGACGACGACGAGGCGCAGCACCGGTTCTACGAGGAACTCGGCTACACGACGACCGCCGACGCGGACGCGCCCCTCCACGCCTTCGTACGGTTCGATCCCTGAGCCAGGCGGCACGTGGCCCCGGTCGCCGTCCTGGTCGCGTCCTGGTGCCGTGCTCGTCGCACCTCCATCCGGGGCCGGACCGGTTCGGTGCGGGCGCCGCCGCTCAGCGCCGCTCGGCGAGCGGCTTCACGAAGTGGTGGGAGCTGATGGTGTAGCCGGCGGCCAGGTACAGGCGGTGCGCGTCGTGGCGTTGGTGTCCGGAGTCCAGGTGCACCGCGTCGCACCCGAGCCGACCTGCCTCCGCCTCCACGGCATCGAGCAGTGCGGACGCGTGGCCGCGACCGCGATGCCCGGGATGCGTCGACAGGTCATCGATGTACAGCACCGTCCCCCAGGCCAGGTTCGTCAGCGGGCGGAACCCGGCCACGGCGACCGCATCGCCGGTCCCTGGCCCGAACTTCGGTGATCCGGACCTCGCTGACTCGAACGACGCGAACAGGCGGTAGCCCTCGTGCCGTTGGCGCCCGTCCACCTGCGCCACGAACCGCGCTCGGTCCCCGGCGTGGGCTGGCCGCAGGACCGACAGCGCCGTGTGGGCCAGGTCGGTCTCGCCCGGCAGCAGCTCCCGGACCGTGGACATGGTGGCTCCTCGCAGGTTCGTTCGGCCGGGGGTGGGTCGACGGGTCCCGGCACGCGCGGGGCCCGGGGCGCGCCGGCCGGCACGGGGCTCAGCGTTCGCGAGCAACCTCGGCGACGCCCTCGAGCAGCCGGTCGACCTCGTCGGCACTCGTGTAGGGCGCCATCCCGGCCCGCACCCCACCATCGTCGCCCAGGCCGAGCCACCGGGATGCCTCGAGCGCGTAGAAGTGGCTCGCCGGGGCGTTCACGTCCATAGTCGCGAGGTGCTCGTGGACGGCCCGCGGCTCGACGCCCTCGACACGGAACAGCGTCGTTGGGGTGCGGTCCGCTGCACGGCTGTAGCGGATCACGCCCTCGATCCCGTCCAGTCCCGCATCGAGTCGGTCGACCATGGCCTGCTCGTGGGCCTCGATGGCCGCGAACGACGCGGCCAGGCGATCGCGGCGCGGGGTGTCCTCGTCGAGGTGTGGCGCCCCGATCGCCGCCAGCACGTCGACCGCGGCCGCGGTCCCGGCGAGCAGCTCGTAGGGGAGCGTGCCGAGCTCGAAGCGCTCCGGGACCGCGTCGGTCGAGGGCAGCAGCTTGTCGGGCCGCAGCGTCTCGAGCAGCGCCGGATCGGCGACGAGCGCCCCGTGGTGCGGCCCCAGGAACTTGTAGGGCGAGCACGCGAACAGATCGGCACCGAGTTCCCGCACGTCCACCGAGGCGTGCGCGGTCAGGTGGACCCCGTCCACGTGGACCAGCGCGCCGACCTCGTGCGCCGCTGCGGCGATCGCGGCCACGTCGGGGCGGGTCCCCAACAGGTTCGACGCCCCGGTCACCGCCACCAGGCGGGTCCGCTCACCCAGCAGCGGGCGGATCTGCTCGACATCCAGCTCGGCCGTCGTCGGGTCGAACGGCGCCCACCGGACGGTCGCACCGGCACGCTCCGCCGCGCGGACCCACGGCCGGATGTTCGCGTCGTGATCGAGCCGGGTGACGACCACCTCGTCGTCCGGCCCCCACCCGTCCGCCAGGGTCCGGGCGAGGTGGAAGGTCAGCTCCGTCATGGATCGACCGAACACCACGCCGCGCGCCTCGCCACCCACGAGATCGGCGATGGCCGCACGGCCCGCCTCCACGGCGTGGCGCGCACGCCGTTCCGCGGCGCTCACGCTGCCCACGTTGGCGATCGAGGACGTCAGCGTGTCGGCGATCGCGTCCGCGACCTCACGGGGGACCTGTGAGCCGCCCGGCCCGTCGAAGTGCGCGGTGCCCGATGCCAGCGCGGGGAACCGGGCCCGCACTGCGTCGAGGTCGTAGGCGCCGTCGCGGGCGTGCGACGCGGGCGTGGAGGACGTCGGGGAGGTCGGGTTCGTCATGCGCGGCAGTCAAGCAGGTGGGCTCCCGGGCGCTGCAGGTCACGGGGGCGGTCGAACGGCCATGGGTACGATGCGGCCGTACGGGTCGCGGTCGCCCCACCGAGGGCGGACCCGGTCCGAACCCACCCGGCGGTGAGGGCCGGTGCCGCGCTGACGCGGCGCCGGACGGTGACCGGACCCCCGCGCTCACCCGGCACCCACCCGCCCCGCCGTTCGCTGCCGCTCCCCACCTCCCGAGGCGCTGCCATGGCCCGCCTGACCCTGCTCGACCTCCGCGGTGACCGTTCGGACCCGCGCGACCGGATGCCGCGTCCGCGCATCGACCTCGCCGCCGCTCGCGCCGGGGTCGACGAGAGCCTCTCCGCCGTGCGCGACCGCGGGGACGAGGCGCTGCGCGAGCTGACCGCGCGGTTCGACCAGCAGGATCTCGACGACCTGGTCGTCCCCGACGAGGTGCTGCAGGCCGCCGTCGACCAGCTCACCCCACAGCTGCGTCAGGCGATCGAGCAGGCGGCCGACAACGTGCGTTGGTTCCACGAGCGCGCCATGCCCCAGGCCTGGGAGGACGAGCGGGACGGCTCGCGCATGGGGGTCTGGTTCAACCCGATCGAACGCGCTGGGGTGTACGTGCCCGGTGGCAAGGCCGCGTACCCCTCGACGGTCATCATGACGGTGGTCCCGGCGCAGGTGGCCGGGGTCGAGGAGATCGTGCTGTGCACCCCGCCGACCGGCACCGACGCCGACGGCAACCGTGACGGCTGGCCGAACCGGACCATCCTCGCCGCCGCGAAGCTGCTCGGTGTCGACCGCGTCGTGCGCGTCGGCGGGGCACAGGCGGTCGCAGCGATGGCCTACGGCACCGACAGCGTCCCGCGCTGCGACAAGGTCGTCGGCCCGGGCAACCTCTACGTCTCGCTCGCCAAGAGCCAGCTGGCCGCCGAGGGACGGATCGGCATCGAGGGCTACGCCGGACCCACCGAGGTGGCGATCATCGCCGACGAGACCGCCAACCCGCGGATCGTCGCGGCCGACCTGGTCGGTCAGGCCGAGCACGACGAGCTCGTGACCTCCCTGCTGATCACCACGTCCGAGGCGCTGATCGCCCCGGTCGAGGCCGCGCTCGAGGAGGAGATCGCCGCTTCCCACCACCGGGAGCGGATCGCGACCGCGATCGACGGCCAGGGCACCGTCGCGCTCGTCGACGACATCGACCACGCCGTGCAGGTCGCGGAGGCGTTCGCCGCGGAGCACCTCGAGGTGCAGACCGCCGATGCCCGCAAAGTCGCCGAGCGGGTCCGCTACGCGGGCACGACCTTCATCGGGGAGCTCACCCCGGTCACGTTGGGCGACTACGCCGCCGGTCCCAACCACACCCTGCCGACCGTGGGGACCGCGAGGTTCGCCGGCGGCCTGACCACCTCGTCGTTCCTGGTCGCGGTCAACTTCGTCGAGTGCACCGACGCCGCGCTGCGCGGGCTCTCCCCGGACGTGCGTGAGCTGTCGCACGCCGAGGATCTGCCCGCGCACTGGCGCGCGGTCGAGGTGCGCTTCGAGGACGGCCCCCCGTCCGGCGTCGCCGGGATCGACGTCGCCTGGGACCCCGCTGCCGACGCGCCGTCGTGAGCGACGCGAGCGCTGCGACCACCGACCGCGTCCCGGTGCGCGACGCCCTGCTCGACGTGCAGCCCTACGGCGCGCCGCAGCTCGACGTGCCCGTCCGGCTCAACACCAACGAGACCGCGGAGCCACCCCCGCCGGGCTACCTCGAGGAGGTCGGACGCCGGATCCAGGACCTGGCCCTCAACCGCTACCCGGACCGGCCACACCATGCCCTGCGCGATGCCCTCGCGGCCCGGTTGGACCTGACCCGCGCGGAGGTCTGGGCCGCCAACGGATCCAACGAGGTCCTGCTGCAGCTGCTGCAGGCCTACGGCGGACCCGACCGGCTCGCGTTGCACTGGCGGCCCGGCTACTCGATGTACCCGGAGCTGTGCCGGACCTCGGCGACCCCGGACGTGCAGGTCGATCTCGACGAGGACTTCCGGTTGTCGCCTGCCACGGCCCGTGCGGCGGTCGAGGCGCACGATCCCCACCTGGTGCTGCTCCCGAGCCCGAACAACCCGGTAGGCACGACCGTCGAGCACGACGCGATCCGCGCGCTGCACGACGCCTCCCGTGCCCTGATCGTGGTCGACGAGGCCTACGTGGAGTTCGGGGACGACGACGCGTCCGTGCTCGGGCTCCTCGCGGAGCTGCCGCGGCTCGTCATCGTCCGCACGTTCTCCAAGGCGTTCCGCCTGGCGGGCCTGCGGCTCGGGTACCTGATCGCGGCCCCGTGGGTGATCGAGGACGTCCAGAAGGTGCGGTTGCCCTACCACCTCGACGCGGTCAAGCAGGTGGCGGGTCTGGTCGCGCTCGAGCAGGAGCAGGCGTTCCTCGACCACCGGGCCCGCGTCGCGGCCGAGCGTGACCGCCTCGCCGCAGTGTTGACGCGCCGTCCCGACGTCGAGGTGTTCGATTCGAGCGCGAACTTCCTGCTGATCCGCACGCACGTGCCCGACCTGTTCGATCGGCTGCTCGAGCGCGGCGTGCTCGTGCGCGACTTCTCGACCAAGCCCCGGCTCGAGGGATGTGTTCGCATCACCGTGGGCACCGCGCAGGAGAACGACGCCTTCCTCGCCGCGCTGGCCGACGCGCTCGGCTGATATCGGCGTCGCGCCTGCGTCGCACCCGCACCCGTGCCTGCGCGCTGGCCCGGCGGTGGACCGCGTAGCCTGACCGGTCAGGTGGGCGCACCACGCTTCTCGCCGCCGGTACCACCACCGCCCCACCGTCATCCCCACCGACCCCACCGCCGCCCCAGGAGATCAGCCACCGTGAGCCGTGTCGGACGCGTCGAACGCGCCACCAAGGAGACCACCATCGAGGTCGTCATCGACCTCGACGGGCAGGGCACCACCGATGTCGCGACCGGTGTGCCGTTCTTCGACCACATGTTGGACCAACTCGGCCGCCACGGCCGACTGGACCTCACGGTCAAGGCCGACGGGGACACGGAGATCGACGCGCACCACACCGTCGAGGATGCCGGCATCGCGATCGGGCAGGCCCTGGCGGAGGCGTGGGGGGACCGCACCGGCGTCGAGCGGTTCGGGGATGCGACCGTCCCGATCGACGAGGCCCTGACCCGGGTCGCCATCGACCTCTCGGGACGTCCCTACCTCGTGTGGGACTGCGAAGTCCCGATCGACGTCATCGGCACGAACTTCGAGACCAGCCTGGTCAAGCACTTCTTCGAGGCGGTCGTCGCCAACGCGCGGATCACCCTCCACGTGCACAACCTCTCCGGCGACAACACCCACCACACCTTCGAGTCGGTGTTCAAGGCCGTCGCCGTCGCGCTGCGTCGTGCGGTGGCCGTGACCGGCACGGGGACACCCTCGACCAAGGGTGTCCTGCAGTGATCCTGGATGGCACCGGGCCGCGGGTCGCGATCCTCGACTACGACGCCGGCAACGTGCACTCCGCCATGCGCGGGTTCGCCGCCGCCGGCGCGCGGCCCTTCATCACGCGCTCGCCGCGGGAGGCGGCCACCGCCGACGTCCTGGTGATCCCGGGGGTGGGGCACTTCGCGACCTGTCTCGCGGCGCTGCGTGCGAGCGGTCTGGTCGACGTCGTCGCGTCGTTCATCACCGACCAGCGGCCGGTGTTCGGGATCTGCGTCGGGATGCAGCTGCTCTACGAGCGCTCCGCGGAGGGCGAGGAGCCGGGCCTCGGGCTGCTGCCCGGCGCCGTGGCCCGGTTCCCCGACGACGCGGTGGTCCCACACATGGGCTGGGACGTGGTGCACGCCGCGGACGCCGCGGACGACGACCCGTTGCTCGCCGGGGTCGCGGGGGAGCGGCTGTACTTCGTGCACAGCTACTACGCGGTGCCCACCGACCCGCGCCACGTCGTCGGGCGCACCCGCTACGGCGGCGTGGACTTCCCGTGTCTGGTGCGCGAGGGCAGCGTGGTCGGAGCGCAGTTCCACCCGGAGAAGTCGGGTCCCGTCGGCGCCCGGCTGCTCACGAACTGGCTCGCGAGCCTGTAGCTGCCCGTCAGGGCTCAGACCCCGTGGCTGACCGCCCGCCCGTCGCGATCGAACACGTGGACGTTGGCGGGGGCGATCGCCAGGCGCAGCAGGGACCCGACCGCCGGACCCGGGCCCGGGATGCTGGCTCGGACCACCGGGTCGTCGCCGAGGTGCACCTCGGAGACTGCTCCGGCGAAGGTGCTCGCGCGCACCACCTCCTCCAGCGCGATCGGGGTGGGCCGTGAAGCATCCGGGTCGACCGGGACCAGGTGGTGTGGACGCACCCCGACGGTGACCGACGCGCCCACCAGGTCGGTGATCGCCGGCACGAACGAGACGATGCGCAGCGGGCCCGCCACGATGCGCACTCCACCGGCTGCCCGGTCGACCCGCCCCTCCAGCAGGTTCATGGCGGGCTCACCGACGAACCCGGCGACCCACCTCGTCGCCGGCCGGGCCAGCAGCTCCGCGGTGTCGGCGACCTGTACCAGGCGACCGCGGTCGAGCAGGACGCACCGGTGCGCGAGCCCGAGCGCGATGCGCTGGTCGTTCGACGACGCGACCAGCGTCACGTCGTAGCCCTCCTGGGTGCGGATCAGCTCGCGGATCAGCTCCGCGGTGCGGGGCGCGTCGTGGTGGGCGAAGGGCTCGTCGAGCAGCAGCAACCCGACCCGGCGTACGAGCGCGCGCGCGAGCGCGACGTCGTGGCGCTCCCCGGTCGACAGCGTGCGCGGACGTCGTCGCAGCTTGCCGAGGAAGGCGAAGGCCCGGGCCTCGGCGGTCACGCGTTGCTCGCGTTCACCCTCCTCCATGTGCCGGATCGCCAGCGGGAAGCCCACGTTGTCGCCCACGTCGAGGTGCGGTTGCAGGGTGGCTGACTGGTCGACCATGGCGACATCGCGGTCGCGGGCGGACCGCTGGGTGATGTCCACACCGTCGAGCACGATCCGCCCCGACTGGGGTCGGTGCAGGCCGGCCAGCGTGCGCAACAGGGTCGACTTCCCGGCACCGGAGGGGCCGAGCACGACCAGGCGCTCGCCGTGGTCCACCCGCAGGTCGATCCCGTCGAGCACCCGCTGGCCCTCGCGGGAGACCGTGACCCCCTCGAGTTCGAGTTGCGCCATACCCACCCCGTCGGTCGTGTGGTCGCCTCGTCGCTCCGTGCGATCCGCCGGGCCGGTGTCCGGGGATCGGGGCCGTGGGTGGCGAGGTTACGCTCACGGCCACCGCTGAACCTCGGAGCCGAGCCCATCGTGTTGACCCTCTACCCCGCCGTGGACATCAAGGACGGCGCTGCCGTCCGCCTGACCCAGGGTCGTGCCGATGCGCAGACGGTCTACGACGCCGACCCGGTCGCCGCGGCGACCCGTTTCGCCGAGGCCGGGACGGCGTGGCTGCACGTCGTCGACCTCGATGCGGCGTTCACCGGCGAGCCGCGCAACCGGCACCTGATCGAGGCGATCGTGGCCGCCACCGGCTGCCAGGTCCAGGCCTCGGGGGGCGTGCGCACCATCGACGACGTCAAGGCGTCGATGGACTACGGCGCCGCGCGGGTCGTCATCGGCACGATGGCGCTCACCGACCCCGGGTTCGTCGAGGAGGCGCTCGTCGCCGCCGATGGGCGCATCGCGGTCGGGCTCGATGCGCGCGGCACGACGTTGCAGGCCCGCGGGTGGACCGAGGAGGCCGGCGACCTGTTCGAGGCCATCGAGCGGTTCACCGCGATGGGGGTGCCGCGGTTCGTGTCGACCGACGTCGCCAAGGACGGGATGATGCAGGGCCCGAACGTCGACATGCTGCGCCGGGTCGCCGACGCGACGACCGCGGCGGTGACCGCGTCCGGCGGGGTCAGCTCGCTCGACGACCTGCGGGTGCTGGCGGGCTGCCACGAGCGGGTCGACGCGGCCATCGTCGGCAAGGCGCTCTACAGCGGGGCGTTCACCCTCGAGGACGCGCTCCAGGTCGCCCGCGACGCGCGGATCACCGGGATCGACGCCCCGGCCGGGGACGAGCCCTCGTGAGTGCCTCCCTCGACCCCGAGGCGTTGGGCGTCCCCGCGTCCGCGGACGGGGATGCGCTCGCGGTCCGGGTGATCCCCTGCCTCGACGTGACCGCGGGCCGGGTGGTCAAGGGCATCAACTTCGTGGAGCTGCGCGACGCGGGTGATCCGGTCGAACTCGCCCGGACCTACGACGAGGAGGGCGCCGACGAGCTGGTGTTCCTCGACATCACGGCCTCCTCCGATGGCCGGGCGATCATGCACGACATGGTCGAGCGCACCGCCATGGAGGTCGCGATCCCCTTCGCGGTCGGCGGCGGGATGCGCTCGGTCGCCGACGCCCGCGCGATGCTGCACGCCGGGGCGGACAAGATCGCGTTCAACACCGCCGCGGTCCGGCGCCCGGAGTTGCTGGCGGAGACCGCGGACGCGGTCGGGGCGCAGTCGGTCGTGGCCGCGGTCGATGCCCGGCGCCGCGACCCCGACGACCACACGTCGGGCTGGGAGGTCGTGATCCACGGTGGCCGCACCCCGACGGGCGTGGACGTCGTCGAGTGGTGCGCACGAGCCGCGACGCTGGGCGCGGGGGAGATCCTGCTGACCTCCATGGATCGGGACGGCACGAAGGCCGGGTTCGATCTGGACCTGCTGCGGGCGGTGACCAGCGAGGTCCGGGTCCCGGTCATCGCCTCCGGTGGTGCCGGGGATGCGGACCACCTGGCCGAGGGTGCGCTGCGCGGCGGTGCGTCCGCCGTCCTCGCCGCCTCGATCTTCCACTTCGGGGAGCTGCGCATCGCCGAGGTCAAGGCACACATGGCCGCCCGCGGCGTCACCGTCCGCGAGGTCCCCGTGCCGCCTCGTTCGATGCCCCCGACCGCCTGAGGTCCGGCGCTCGCGTCGTGTTCAGACCGGGTGGCCGGCGGCGAACAGGGCCGGCACGACCACGGTGAGGTCCTCCTGCGATCGGGACGGCACCTGGTCGAGCCCGCAGTCGGTGCACCGGACGAGCGGCAGGTCGAGCCGGATCGTGAACACCGGTGCCGACGAGGGTTCGACGGTGACCGCCCGGGTGCTGCGACGCACCGGCATGGTCAGCACCGATCGGCACGATCCGCAGGCGTCGTCGCGTAGCAGCCGGGCACGGGCGCGCGGGACGGCAGCGTCCACCGCGTCCATCGCCGTCCCGACGATGTCGCCGGGGGAGCGCTCGTGATCGGCGTCGCAGGCCACGACCGGTCGGCGCTCGACGAGCGCGGCGATCGTCCCGACGGTCACCTCCGCGGCACCGCGCAGGACCACCTCGGCGCGTGCGCCACACACCGGGCATCCGGGGTGCACGGCGATCAGCCGCCGAAGCGGTTGATCATGCGCTCCATGAAGTCCTCCTGGACCTGCTGCTCGCAGAAGGTCTGGTCGTTGCCCTCCGCGATGCAGCGTTCGATGTCCTGCTGCACGGAGGTGATCTCCCCGAAGAACATGGCGGTCACCACGGTGAACACCAGCCCGATCAGCAACGCCAGGATGCCCAGCACGAACCCGGTGATCGCCATGCCGCTGCCACGGGCGTTGCGCTTCTTGACCTTCCGGCGCCCCATGACGGCGAGGATGATGGTGATCACCGCGCCGATGAGGCCGAGCACCGGGACCCAGGAGAACAGGAACGACAGGATGCCGAGGACCAGTGCCGCGACCGCGACCCCGTTGCCGGGCTGCTCCGCCCCGGCCGCGGCGGGCTGCTGGCCGTACGCGGGCTGCTGGCCGTACGCGGGCTGTTGGGGGTACTGGCCCTGCGGGGGCTGTTGGCCGTAGGCCGGCTGCTGGGCGTACTGACCGGGCGGGGGCTGTTGGCCGTAGGCCGGGGGCTGCTGGGCGTACTGGCCCTGTTGGCCGTAGTCCGGCTGCTGCGCGTCGTTCGGCTGTGGGGCGTACTGCCCCTGTTGGCCGTAGTCCGGCTGCTGCGGCTGCTGGGTCTCGGGTTGGCTCGATGCGGCGGGCGACTGCTCCGGCTGCGCCCAGCCGCCACCGGGCGTGGTGCCGGCGTCCGCGACCGGGGCGGGGTCCGATGCCGCGCTCGGCTCCGGGCTACCGGCATCGGTCTGGGTCTCCTGCGGCGCAGCGCTGCCCATCGAGGGCTCGCTGCCCACGGAGCCGACGTCCTGGGCCGGGGTCTCGTGGGCCGAGGTGGCCTGCGCGGAGGTGTCCTGCGCGGGGAGGTCCTGGGCCGAGGTGTCGTCCACGGCCGCGGCGCCGCCCGACGCACCCGCGTCGGTCGCGGCGGCCTGGGCGGCTCCGCCACCGTCCAACGGGTCGATGGCGGAGATCCCGCCATCGGCCACGTGTTCGGTCCACTGGGAGCCATCCCACCAGCGGTACTCGTGACGACCCATGGGGTCGGGATGCCAAGCTGCCGGGTTGTCCACGTCGCATCCTGTTCCATCGGCGTGGTGCGCGCGAGCCCGCACCGTAGTCGGGTCGGCCGGACCGCGTCGGTAGGCTCGGCGGACCGTCTGCCACCATCGTGATCGCGAGCGCCCCGTGTCCGCTGAGCCGCTGCCCACCTCGCTGCGCTTCGACGCCGCGGGGCTGATCCCCGCGGTCGTCCAGCAGCACGACACCGGCGAGGTGCTCATGGTCGCCTGGATGGACCGGGAGGCCCTGCGTGCCACCCTGGATCGGGGAGAAGCGGTGTTCTACAGCCGGTCGCGTGGCGAGCAGTGGCACAAGGGCGCGACCTCCGGCAACACCCAGCGCCTCGTCGACCTCCGGGTCGACTGCGACGGCGACACGCTGCTCGTGCTGGTCGATCAGCAGGGCGACGGCGTCGCCTGCCACACCGGGGAGCGCTCCTGCTTCCACCGGCGACCGCCCGGCGCACCCACGACGACCGCGGCGGCCGCGCCGCCGCTCGCCGACGCCTGACCACCTCACCGGCAACCCCACCGGAGCGATCGTGCCCGCACCGTCCCGTGATGAGTTCGTGACCCTCGCCGCCGACCACGGCGTCGTCCCGGTCAGCCGAGAGGTCCTGGCGGACCTCGAGACCCCCCTGTCGGTCTACGCGAAGCTGGCAGGTGCGGGCCCGAGCTTCCTGCTCGAGTCCGCGGAGCACGGCGAACGCTGGGGTCGGTACTCCTTCGTCGGGTTCGACCCACTGCTGCAACTGCGCGGCCGCGACGGCGTCGTGGCCTGGGAGGGCGAGCCGCCCGCCGCCGCCCGGGATGCCGGGGGGGCGCTCGACAGTCTCGCCGCGGTGCTCGACGCCTACCGCACCCCGTCGATCCTCGATCTGCCGCTGCACGGTGGTGCGGTGGGCATGTTCGGCTACGACCTGATCCGGGAGATCGAGGACATCCCCGCCACGGGGGCGGACGAGCTCGGCCTGCCGGACGTCCACCTGCTGTTCCCGCGCCACGTGATCGCGCTCGACCACCTGCGGCAGGTGCTCACCGTGGTCACCAACGTCGTGGTGGACGACACCGAGGACCCCGACGAGCTCGCGCGGCGCTACGAGACGGCGGTGCGTGCCACCGACGACGTGGTCGCGCAGCTCGCCGCGACGGGCTCCCCGCTCCCACCGGTGTCACCCCCGGAGCGCGGCGCGCCGGCGGAGGCGGTGTCCAACCTCGAACCGGGGGCCTACGAGGCCACCGTGGAGCGGATCAAGGAGCACATCCGGGCCGGGGACGTGTTCCAGACCGTCCCGAGCCAGCGCTTCGCCGTCGACACCGAGGTCAGCGCGTTCGACCTGTACCGCGTGCTGCGCGTCATCAACCCCTCGCCCTACCTCTACCTGCTCGACCTCGGCGGCGACACGCAGATCGTCGGCTCCTCACCGGAGGCGTTGGTCAAGGTGCAGGACCGGCACGTGGAGACGTGGCCGATCGCCGGGACCCGTCCGCGCGGGGACACCCCCGAGGAGGACGCCGAGCACGAGCGTTCGCTGATCGCCGACGCGAAGGAGCGCGCGGAGCACGTCATGCTGGTCGACCTCGCCCGCAACGACCTCGGGCGCGTCTGCGACATCGGCAGCGTGCGGGTCGCCGACATGCTGCGCGTGGAACGCTACAGCCACGTCATGCACCTGGTGAGCTCCGTCACCGGCACGCTGCGCGACGGGCTCGGACCCGTGGACGTGATGCGGGCGGTGTTCCCGGCCGGCACGGTGTCGGGCGCCCCGAAGATCCGCGCGATGCAGCTCATCGACGAGGTGGAGCCCACCCGCCGTGGTCCCTACGCGGGCGCGATCGGGTACCTCGACCTCGCGGGCAACCTCGACACCTGCATCACGATCCGCACGGTCGTCCTGCAGGGCGGGACCGCCTACGTACAGGCCGGTGCCGGCATCGTCGCGGACTCCAAGCCGGTCGCCGAGGAGCAGGAGACGCGGAGCAAGGCGAGCGCGATGCTGGCCGCGATCCGCGCGGCGGAGCGTCTGCACACCTGAGGGGACCGACCCGTCGACCCACCGGCGGGGCGCCCCCGTACCATCGCACCACGAACGGACGAGCGCCCATGGCCACCTACCTCGATGCACTGCTCGACGGCGCGCGTCAGCGCGCCGCCGACGCGCGTGCCGCCCGGCCGCTCGAGGCCATCCGTGAACGGGCCCTCGACGCGCCCGCGCCAGCGGGGTTCCACGATGCGCTGGCCGCGCCGGGGGTGGCGCTGATCGCGGAGATCAAGCGCGCATCGCCCTCGAAGGGCCCGATCGCGCCGGACCTCGACGCCGTGGCGCAGGCTGCCGCCTACCGCACGGCCGGCGCGGCGGCGATCTCCGTGCTGACGGAACCGTCGTCCTTCCACGGCTCCCTGGGCGACCTCGCCGATGTCTCCTCGCTCGGGACACCCACCCTGCGCAAGGACTTCGTCGTCGACGAGGTGCAGATCTGGGAGGCGCGTCTCGCCGGTGCCGCGGCGGTGCTGCTGATCGTCGCCGCCCTGGACGAACCGACCCTCGCGCGGCTCAACGACGTCGCGCGTGAGGCCGGCCTCGACGTGCTGGTCGAGGTCCACGACGAGGCCGAGTCGGCCGCGGCCGCGCGCATCGACGCCCGTATCGTGGGCGTCAACGCCCGGGACCTGCGCACCTTCGCGATGGACCCGGACGGCTTCGCGCGCCTGCGTGCCACCCTGCCGAGCTCGGCGCTGGCCGTCGCGGAGTCCGGTATCCGGGGCCCCGACGACGTCCGCCGGGCCCGCGACGAGGGCGCGGACGCGGTGCTCGTCGGCGAGTCCCTGGTGCGTGCCGCGGACCCGCGGGCTGCCGCGGCCAGCCTGGTCGACGCCGGACGCCCGACCCCTGCGCCCGATGCCGGCCCGGACGCGCACCCCACCGTCCCCGAACCAGAGGTGGCGCCCGTCGGCGTCACGTCCCCCCGACCGTCCACGGAGTCGCCGTGACCGCCACATCGCTGCCCACCAGCCCGGAGCTCGAGGTCGCCCGCGAGGGCTACTTCGGCACGTTCGGAGGTCAGTACGTCCCGGAGGCCCTCTCCGGCGCGCTGACGCAGCTGGTCGAGGCCTGGCGGGACGCCCAGGCGGACCCGGCGTTCACCGCGGAGCTCGATCGGCTGCGCCAGACCTACGGCGGGCGGGCCACACCGCTGTACCACGCGGCCCGGCTGTCGCAGGAGGCGGGCCTGGAGGTCTGGCTCAAGCGTGAGGACCTGGCCCACACGGGCTCGCACAAGCTCAACAACGTGGTCGGCCAGGCGCTGTTGACGCAGCGCATGGGCAAGCCGCGGGTCATCGCGGAGACGGGCGCGGGTCAGCACGGTGTCGCGACCGCCACGGCCGCGGCGCTGTTCGGCCTGGACTGCACCGTCTACATGGGTGCGGAGGACTGCCGGCGCCAGCGCCTGAACGTCGTGCGCATGCAGTTGCTCGGCGCGGAGGTCGTCCCGGTCGAGTCCGGGACCCGCACGCTCAAGGACGCCATCAACGAGGCGATGCGCGACTGGGTCTCCAACGTCGACGAGACCCACTACCTCATCGGGTCGGCCATGGGTCCCCACCCGTTCCCGACGATCGTGCGCGAGCTGCAGTCGATCATCTCGATCGAGGCCAAGGCGCAGTTCGCGGCCCAGGCCGGCGGCGTCCCCGACGCCGTCATCGCCTGTGTCGGTGGTGGTTCCAACGCCATCGGCTCGTTCGCCGACTGGATCGAGGTCGACGGCGTGCAGCTCATCGGCATCGAGGCAGCGGGGGAGGGCGTCGGATCCGGCCGCTCGGCCGCGACGATCTCCGAGGGCCGCGAGGCCGTCCTGCACGGGTCGCGTTCCATCGCGCTCGTCGACGAGGACGGCCAGGTCAAGCCCGCGCACTCCGTGTCCGCCGGGCTCGACTACCCGGGTGTCGGTCCGGAGCACGCCTGGTTGTCCTCCACCGGTCGCGGCACCTACCTGTCCGCCACCGACGACGACGCGCTGTTCGGGTTCCGTCGCACCTGTGAGCTCGAGGGGATCATCCCGGCGCTGGAGCCGGCGCACGCCGTCGGCTGGCTGCTGCGCCACGGCCGCGAGCACCTCGGTGCGGACGCCCGGGTGATCCTGACCATGTCCGGTCGTGGGGACAAGGACGTCGACGAGGTCGTCGTGGTCGCGGGCGGGGACGTGGGTGTGGACCGGGCCTTCGGGGACGGGGACGACCACGGCACGGGTGCCGGGCAGTGAGCGCCGGGGACGCGACGCTCGCCGCGAGCGCGCCCGCCGTCGCGGCCGATGCTCCCGGTGCGGGGCCGGCCCGGATCGCGGCGGCCTTCGCGCGCGCGAGGGCCGAGGACCGCGCGGCGCTGGTGGTCTACCTCACGGCCGGGTTCCCGGACCTCGCGACGTCCAAGGCCTGCTTCGAAGCGGCCGCGGAGGCCGGCGCCGACATCCTGGAGATCGGCATCCCGTTCTCCGATCCGATGATGGACGGTCCGGTCATCCAGGCCGCGAACCAGGTCGTGCTCGATGCCGGCATCGGGGTCAGCGCGCAGCTGCAACTCGTCCGCGACCTGGACCACCTCGACGTGCCCAAGCTCGCCATGACCTACGTGACGATCGCCGACACGCGCGGGTACGGGCCCTTCGCCGACGAGCTCGCGGACGCCGACCTGTCCGGGGTCATCCTGCCGGACCTGCCCGTCGCGGAGGCCGCGCCCGGGGATGCACCCCCCGCCGCGCCCAAGACCCCCCCCA
>JAFIEQ010000037.1 GCA_020832455.1 Nitriliruptoraceae bacterium | reverse complement strand
CGGGCAGCGGTCCCCACTCGCTGCCCGTGGCGCCCTCGCCCCTCACGACCCGCTTCGATCCGGAGGTCATCCCATGTCGCGCACCCGCTGGCTCCTCAGCTCCCTCGCCGTGCTCGCCCTGCTCGTGGGCTGCGCGACCGACGCACCAGACGACGCCGAACCGACCGTCGAGGAGGCCGACGAACCCGAGGAAGCCGACGACGAGCCGGGCACGACCGACGACGATGAGGAGCCCGCGCCGGCCGACGAGGACGACACCGCGAGCGACGCCGGTGGGGGCGCGACCGACGACGCCAGCGCGACCGAGGCCGACGGCGCGACCGAGGACGACGGCGCCGACGGCGCGGTGCTCGTCTCGATCGGCGACTTCTTCTTCGACGCCGACGCGGTGAGCATCGAGGTCGGTGACACGGTGACCTGGAGCCACGACGGACGCATCACCCACAACGTCACCGCCCGCGACGACTCGTTCGTCTCGGACAACCTCGGCACCGGTGAGACGTTCAGCCACACCTTCACCGAGGCGGGCACGTTCGAGTACGTCTGCACCCTGCACGGCCAGATGGTCGCCACGGTGGAGGTCGGCTGAGCGCACGCCGCCGCCGTCGGCCGCCGGGTCCCGTGACCAGGACGGGATGACCGATCACCCCGCGGCAGCGACCCGCACGACCACCTTGCCCCGCGTGTGCCCCTGACACACGTACGCCAGCGCCTGCGGGGCCTCGGCCAGGGGGACGACGCGATCGATCACCGGGGTCACGGCACCAGCCACGACGAGGTCGAGCACCGCCGTCAACGTGGACGCCCGCTCGGTGGCCAGGAAGATCGTCGCGCGCGTGGGACGGCCCACCGCACCGACCACCGCGCGGACGCCGCGGGGCAGCGGCCCGAGCAGCGGTCCCCCGGTCCCACCGGACAGCACGTGGATGCCCCCGGGCACCAGCGCACGCCGGCAGTCCCGGGTGGGCGGTCGCCCGGCCAGCTCGATGATGGCCTGATAGGGGCCACCGGCGGTGAGCGGATCCGCGCGGGTGTAGTCGACCACGTGCGCCGCGCCCAGCGAACGCACCAGTTCGACGTTGCGGGTCCGGCACGACGCGGTCACCTCCGCGCCGGCTGCGGCTGCGATCTGCACGGCGAAGGTCCCCACGCCCCCGGACCCGCCGGTGATCAGCACCCGGTGACCGGGCTGGACCCCGGCGACCCGGTGCAGCGCCTCGTGGGCCGTGATGCCGGCGATGGGGATGGCCGCGGCCTGCTCGAAGGACAGCGTCGTGGGCTTCGGCACCAGCCTGGTCGCGGACACCGCGACGACCTCGGCCAGGCTGCCGGGTGCGGTGCCGACGACCGCATCGCCCACGGCCAGGCCCGTCACCCCCGCACCGACCCGGGTCACCACCCCGGCCAGATCACGCCCCGGGATGCCGCGCGTGGGACGGCGCAGCCCCGCGCCGGCGAGGCGGACCATCGCCGGGCGGCCCGTGACCAGGTGCTTGTCGAGGGCGTTGAGCCCGGCCGCGACCACCCGAACCAGGACCTGCCCCTCCCCCGGTTCCGGCAGGTCGGCATCCTCGGGGCCGAGGACGTCCAGGGGAGGTCCGTAGCGGTGGTGGCGGATCGTTCGCACCGGTCGACTCCGTCGCGGTCGTGGCAGGCGGCCGAGTGGGCGCCCTGGTCACCATGCACCTTACACCGTAAGGCTTACGCTGTAAGGTACGATGCCCGAGCGGTCGGCGTCAACCACGGACCTCCCCGCATGGGGACGGGGCGGTGCCGATCGACCGCACGACACCGAGGGGGCGACATGGCGGATCACGACCCGCGTCCACCGGCCCGACGTGTCCCGCTGGACCGTGAGCGGATCCTCGAGGCGGCGATCGAGCTCGCCGATGCGCAGGGCCTCGACCGGCTCAGCATGCGGCGGCTCGGCGAGTCGCTCGGCGTCGAGGCGATGGCGCTGTACCACCACGTCGCCAACAAGGACGAGCTGCTCGATGCGATGATCGAGCACGTCGCCGCGCGGATCGTGACCGCGGCCGATGGCGACCGCGCCCCCGCTACGGCGCCCACCGACGCTCCCGATCGTGCGCCGACGGACGCCCCGCCCCCGCCTGCGCACCGGGACGCGGCCTGGCGGGAACGGCTCCAGCGGCGCTGCACGATCGCGTACCGCACCCTGGTCGCGCACCCGTGGGCGGCCCAGCTGTGGGTGACCCGGATGAACGTCGGTCCGTCGCGGATGGCGTTCATGGAGCTGTTGCTGCACGACCTGCGCGGAGCGGGGCTGGGCGAGGAGCGGTTCGACCTCGCCTTCCACACCGTGCAGAACCACCTCGCCGGGCACGCCCTGCAGGCGGTCAGCTTCCCGTTCGCCGCGGAGGACCTCCCGGCGATGAGCGCGGCGTACCTGCGCGACTTCCCCGCCGATCGTTACCCGCAACTGGCGGCACACATCGCCCATCACCGGGACACCCCGGCGGGCAGCGACGAGAGCTCGTTCGAGTTCGGCCTCCGGCTGCTGCTCGACGGGCTGCAGCGAACGGCCGCCGCCCACGAGGACCGCTGAGCTCCACGCGGGATGCGCTCAGAGCCGGACGGCGACCAGCGCGAGGCCGAGCACCGGCAGGCTCCAGGCCGTGAGCCGCAGCGCCCGCTCGATCGGTCGCAACAGGGTGCGTGCATCGCCCTCGGCCACCGATCCGTCCCGGGCGAGCATGCGGATCTCGACCATGCGCAGTCCCCGCCGCACGTGACGGACCTGGGTCGACAGGACGCGTTGCGCCAACGACAACCCGGTCGCCGCGATCGCGACGCCGACCGCGCCCACCCCGATCCGTCCGAGCTGTGCGTAGGCGGAGGTCAGCACGGGGAACGCGCCCCAGGCCAACGCGAACCCCAGGTCGGTGTGCACCCGCCCGCCGAACCACTCCAGGTTGTAGGCGAGCACGAGGAACGCGCCCAGCACGATGAAGGGGATCAGCCCCCCACCGATCCGCCACACCCCGACGACGCCCAGCGCGAGCGCCCCGGTCAGGCTCAGCGCTGCCGCGGCGAGCAACATCCGACCGGACACCGCGGTGCCGAGCGGCCGACCCTGCCACTCGTCGAGCGCGTGCGCGGCCACGCCGACGGCCAGCAGGAACGCGAGCAGGGTCGCGCCCAGGATCTCGAGATCGACCGATCCGCTCAGCGCCGCACCGAACAGCACGTAGCTCAGGTGCCACGCGGTGTAGGGCGGGTGCAGGATCGTCCACCAGTCCCCCGTACGGCCCCGACGGGCGTAGAACGCCGCGCCCGGCTCGGGCAACGCCCCACCGTCGTCCGCGGCGCCCTCAGCCACGTCGACGGCCCCCGATGACCACCCCGCCACCCAGGCTCATGACGCGGACCTCGAGGTCCTCGATACCGGCCGCGCGCCAGGCCTCGAGCTGCTGCGCGAGGGGGTGACGCGCGTAGTGGTCCTCGATGTTCGGCCCGAGGAAGGCGCCGACCCGCCACCAACCGGCGCCGCCGAGCAGCCCGCCGATCACCGGCAACCCGACCCGGGTGTACACCCGCCAGGCGAGCCGCCAACCCAGGCGGGGCGGGACGTGGAACTCCAGACTGGCGATCCGCCCACCCGGCCGCACGACCCGGGCGAGCTCCCGCAACGTCGCAGCCGGATCGTCGACGTAGCGCAGCAGGTAGGTGAACGTCAGCGCGTCGACGGACGCGTCGGCGAACGGCAGTCGTTCGGCCTGACCCAGCAGCAACCGGATGTCGTCGGCGTGGCCGGACGCCTGCACCCGGCGTCGCCCGACCGCCAACATCGCGGGCGACTGGTCCAGCCCGATGACGCGCACCTCGCCGCGGGAGGCGAGTTCGATCGCCACCGCCGCCGTCCCGGTCGCGATGTCGGCGACCACCGCGGGCTCGTCCTGCAGTGCCATGCGCACCATCGTGCGTCGCCACCGGGGGTCCTGCCCGAAGGAGAGCACCGAGCCGATCAGGTCGTAGCGCGCGGGCAACGTGGCGAACACCCGACGCGCCCGCTGGGGGCTTCGCGCATCGACCGGCAACCGACCGATCCGCACCTGTGCCTCCGATGGTGGTCGCGTCGACGGATCGGGACCTGCGACGCTCAGCCCTCGATGATGACCTCGCCGTCCATGCCGCCGTGGATCTCGCAGGTGTAGGTGTAGGTCCCCGGCTCGTCGAAGGTGAACTCGAACGTGTCACCGGAGGACATCGACCCGGAATCGAAGTCCTCACCGGTCACCGTGTGGGGGTTCGACCCGGTGTGCTCCCACTCGATCGTGTCGCCGACCTGGGCGACGATCGACTCGGGCGCGAACCGGTTGTCCTCGACGAGCACGCCGAGCCCGTCCTGCGCGACCGGGTCGTCCTCGCCCCCCGCCTCCGGGTCGGTCTCGTCGTCCGGCTCGAGGTCCGGGTCGTCGCCCGCGTCCTCGTCGAGCTGTTCGAGGTCGGCGTCGTCCTCCTCGACCTCACCCTCGGCGTCGCAGCCGAGGGCGAACAGCGCCAGCGCGGCGAGCACAGCGATCGGACGGGTGGGACGGCGTCGGCGGGTCACGGAGGATCCTCGGTCGGGAAGCGCATGGTCACCGATGTTCGCGGGCGCGACCCCGTCCAGACGGGCGGGGCCGGCCGGCGGGGCCGTCCGCCCGCTCGGATCAGGCGTCCTGGACGACCGGCAGGATGAAGGGACGACGACCGGTCTGCTGCTTCCAGAACCGACCCAGCGCCTGCACGACGTGCCGCCGGATCGCCTCGACGTCCTCGAACTTGGCCGGGGCCAGCCCGTCGAGCTCCGCATCGACGGCCTTGCGTGCCGCCTCGAGGATGTCGTCGGCCTGCTCGTGGAAGACCACGCCCTTCTGCATCACCACCGTGTCGCCGGCGACGGCGCGGTCGTGGGTGTCGATGGTGACCACCGCGATGCAGATGCCGTCCTCACCGATGCGCTTGCGGTCACGCAGCAGCGCCGGCCCGACGTCGTCGAGCAGCCCGTCGATGTAGACGTGGCTGGTCGGCACCCCCTCGCCGCGGGTCACCTCGCCGTTCTCCAGCAGGACGGAGTCGCCGTCCTCGCAGATCAGGACCTTCTCCGGCAGTGCCCCGGTGTGAAGGGCGATGTCGGCGTGGGCCCGCAGGTGGCGGTGCTCGCCGTGGACCGGCACGAAGGACTCCGGTTCCACGATGTTGTGGAACAGGATCAGGTCCTCCCGGCTGGCGTGCCCGGAGACGTGGACGTGCGCGACGCCCTTGTGGATCACGGTGCAACCACGGCGCGAGAGGTTGTTGATGGAGCGGAACACCGCCTGCTCGTTGCCCGGGATCAGGCTCGAGGCCAGGATGATGAGGTCGCCCTCGCCGACCTCGAGGCTGCGGTGCTCCCCGGCGCCCATCAGCGACAGCGCGCTGAAGGGCTCGCCCTGCGAGCCGGTGGACACGACGATCAGCTCCGAACGGTCGTAGCGGTCGACGTCCTTGGGCTCGACCGCTTTGGAGGCGTCGAAGTCGAGGTAGCCGAGCTCCCCGGCGATGGCCATGTTGCGGACCATCGAACGGCCGACGAACACCGGCCGTCGGCCGGCCTCCATCGCCGCGTCCAGCACCTGCTGGATGCGGTGGACGTGCGAGGCGAACGAGGCGACGACCACGAGCCCTTCCGCGTCGCGGATGTGCTTGTGCAGCGTGTCGCCGATGGTGCGCTCGGGCTCGACGTGGCCGGGCGACTCCGCGCCGGTCGAGTCGGCCAGCAGCAGGTCGACACCCTGGTCCCCGATCCGCGCGAAGTGGGCGAGGTCGGTGGGCCGACCGTCGAGCGGGCTCTGGTCGAGCTTGAAGTCGCCGGTGTGCACGATGGTGCCGTGGGGGGTCCGGAAGGCGTAGGCGACCCCGTCCGGGATGGAGTGGCTGACCTGGATCGCCTCGACCTCGAGGTGCTCCTGCTCGATCACGTCGCCGGGCTCGAGCTCACGCAGATCGGGGCGCGGCAGGTCCGGCCACTCCTCGAGGACCGCCTCGACGAACGCGAGCGTGAGCTTGGTGCCGTAGACCGGCAGGTCCTCACGGTCGAGGTCGCGCAGCAGGTAGGGCAGCGCGCCGATGTGGTCGAGGTGGCCGTGGGTCAGGAACACCGAGGCGACGTCGTCGGCGCGGTTGGCCAGCCAGCCCCAGTCGGGCAGGATCAGGTCGACGCCGAGGTGCTCCGCGTCGGGGAAGAGCACGCCCACGTCGACGATGGTGATGCGGTCGTCGACGTGGATCGTGGCCATGTTGCGGCCGATCTCGCCGAGACCGCCGAGGAAGGCGACCTCGACGGGTGGGATGCTGGTCATCGTGCGGCCTCGATGGTGGTCAGGGCGGCGAGCACGGCGTCGACCGTGGTCGGTGTCGCGGGAACGAGTGGGAGCCGGACGGGACCGGCGGGCAGACCCCGCGCTGCGAGCGCGGCTTTCAACGGCGTGGGGGAGGGCTCGACGAACAGCGCCCGGTGCAGCGGCATGCAGCGCAGGTGCAGCGCGCGCGCGCGGGCGGGGTCGGTCGGGAACGCCTGGATCATGGCGGCGATCTCCGGGCCCGCGAGGTGCGCGCTGACCGAGATCACGCCGGCGGCCCCGACCGAGAGCAGCGGCAGGTTGATCTCGTCGGCGCCCGACCAGACCACGAAGTCGTGCTCGGCGGTGATGGCCGCGACGTCGCCCGCCTTGCCCAGGTTGCCGACCGCATCCTTGACCCCGACGACGCCCGGGATGGCGGCGAGGTGGGGGTAGGTGTCGACGTCGATCTCCTGGCCGGTCCGGCTCGGGATGTCGTAGAGCACGACCGGCAGCTCGACCGCGTCGGTCACCGCTTCGACGTGCGCCAGGATGCCGCGCTGCCCGGGACGGTTGTAGTACGGGGTGACCACCAACGCCGCGTCCACCCCGGCCTCGGCGGCCCGCGCGGTCGCGGTGATCGTGCGATGGGTGTCGTTCGCGCCGGTCCCCATCATGATCCCGGCCGTGTCGCCGACGGCGTCCTGCACCGCCGCGAGGACCTGCCAGGCCTCCTCGTCGCGCAGCACCGGCGACTCCGCGGTGGTGCCGTTGACCAGGATGGTCTCCGTCCCGGTGTCGACCAGGTGCGCGGCCAGGCGCTGGACGCCGTCGAGGTCAACGCGGTGCTGGTCGTCGAACGGCGTGATCATGGCGGTGATCACGCGGCCGAGTCCGGCCGGGACCGACGGCAGGCCGGACGTCGGCTCGGTGGATGGCGCGCTGGTCATGGCGTCGAGTCTCTCTACAGGCAGGCGAGGGGCGTATCCTAACCGTCCGACCCCGCTGCCCCCGGGGCGCCGATGGCGCCGTTCGTCCGCGCCCTCCACGCCCCGCCACCTGATGCCCCGACCCGAGGACCCTCACGTGATCCGGCACATCGTGCGCTCCGACACCGAGGCCGACCGGGGCCCTGGCTCCTGATGCTCTCCCTGCTGCTCACCCTCGGGCACGCCGGGCCGGGATCCACCTGGCAGGCCATGGTCGTCGTCGCTGGGCTGGTGCTGGCCGGCACGCTGGTCGCCGCCGGGTTCGGGGCGGTGAACATCGGGTCGATGGACGATCTCGTCGTGCCGTTCGCGGCGGCGGCGATCGCCTCGAGCCTGGGTGCGCTCGGCCACTCCGTCATCTCGGACGGCATCGGCTGGGGGTTGCCGATCGCGATGGTCGCGGCGCTCACCCTGTTGCTCGGTGGTGCGACGGACCTCGACCTGCGCTTCCCGGCACCGCTGCCGATGGCGGCGGTCGCGCTGGCCGGCGTGGGCGCGTTCGTGCTGTACGTGCCCCTCACGATCGCGCTGCACCCCCCGGCGGAGCTCGTCCCCCTCAGCGACGACGCCGCCGTCATCATCGTCGCCCCGGATGACGGGGGCAGCGTCGAGGCCGGGGACGCCACGGTGCGGGTCCGGATCACGGAGGGCAGCCTGGGTCCCGCGGAGCCCGTCCCGCTCGAGGAGCTGCCGCTCGATCCGGAGGAGGCCGCGGGCCTCGACGTGGTCGTCGATCGGGTGCAGGACGGCGAGCCCGTGGACCGCGTGCCCGTCGAGGTGACCTACGACCAGGAGTGCACCGTCGACGACCCCTGTACCGAGGTCGCGTTCGACGTGCCGCTGCCGGACCCGGGGACCTACCGCATCACCGTCGACCTGACCCGCGGGGACGGCGTCTCCCTCTCCCCCGTCGTCCGCGACCGCATCACGCTCACGGTCGGCTGAGCACCACCCCGCGATCGTGTCGCGTCAGACCTTGCCGCCGCGGACCGCGCCGAAGGTGAACGCGCCCACCAGCACGAACGCGACGGCCTGCGTCGCGGGCGTGGAGGGCACCAGCGGCAGTGCCGGCACCCACGCCGGTGCCTGCGCGGGGACCGCGGGCAGGGCGACGAGCAGGACCACCGTCGCCGCGATGGCGGGGACCAGCCGGTCACGCCCGCCGTAGCCGACCCCGACGGCCGCGAGCAGCCCGACCCCGACGTAGCCCGCGATCGGCCACCACGGGCTCGTCTGTCCGGACGCGACCGTCTCCGCGAGGATGGCGGTCAGGTCGAGGAGCAACAGCGCCGCGAACCCCAGCACCAGGCCCACCACGACCGCGCGCGCCCGATCGCTCACGAGCTCGCCCCCTGCGAGCTCCGCCGTCGCTCGGCCGCCCGCTCCGACTCCAGACGCTCGAGCTCGCCGGCACCATGGTCGACGTGGATCATCGCGTCCGCGACCGCCTGGTGGCCGGCCACCTCGCCGATGAGCCGGTGCATCTGCTGCGCGATGACGCGGTACTGCGGGTGGCCCTGGGGCGAGGACCGCAGCTCCAGCAGCTGCATGGCCGCCCGCGCGTTGAGCTGCATCACGTAGCGGATGCGGAACGCGAAGCACACCGCGTACTGCGCCTGCACCGGGTGCGTCTCGGCCAGGAGGTGGTACAGCGCATCGGAGCGTTCCAGCGCCTCGTGCCAGCGGTCGACGACCCCGGCCTCCTCGAGCTCCGGCGGTGTCTCGTACCCGTGGACGGTGGTCAGGTCCTGCCACTCCATCGTGAGCATGCGGTGGCGTTGCAGATCGCGGAAGCCGCCGTAGTCGCCCAGCACGTCGAAGCGGTACCAGACCCGCTCGAAGCCACGACCGGGCTTGTGCCGCCGGTTGGCACGATCACCGACGTAGGCGCGCAGCACCTGCGCCCGGCGCTCCGGCTCCCAGCGTCGGACCTCCGCGTCCAGCTGCCGTTCGCTGATGGTCACGTGCGGGTAGAGCGCGGCGGTGACCAGGGCCACCTCGGCGTCGAAGGGGTCCCGTGGCGACCAGTCGGAGAGCTGCACCCGGTCCGCCGCACACACCTGATCGGGCACGACCAGCTCGTCGGCCAGCGCGCGGGTCTCCGCCCGGGTGCTGGCGAGGTAGTCGCTCCACGCACCGCCGCGTTCCGGGCGGTCGACGCGGGTCAGGAAGGAGGGGATGACCTGACGCAGCTCGCGCAGGAGCGCGTCCGCGATCGCGCGCGACTCCGCGAGCTCGTCGCCGCGCAGCCGCAGCAGCAGGCCCTCGTAGGACTGTCCGGAGGCGAACATCCCGACGTTGGAGGTCGTCGCCGCCGGCAGCAGCCCACGCAGCAGATCCAGCGCCTTGGCCTTGGTGGCGTTGCGGTAGACGAAGTCGGAGGTCTGCTCGTCCTGCGGCCAACGCCGACGGACCCACTCGAGGACCTGCGGGACCATCGCCGAGTAGTGGTCGAAGATCGCGTCGAGTTCGCGCTCGTAGTGGGCCGCGTGCGGGCCGGCCATCACGTCACGGTCACGGTGGTAGCGGTAGCGGCCCCCGGGCTTGGTGTCGTAGGGGATGTAGCGGGTGGACTGCTCGAGGTAGGCGGCGAGCCGCCCCCACTCGATCCGCTTGGTCGCGAGGTTGGAGATGTCCTCGAGCCCGACGTGTGCCCCACCGAGCTGGGCCACCGAGTCGTCGCCGTACTCCGCGAAGACCTTGCGGTAGAGCTGCTCCGCGCGGGCCGCGGGATCCTGGGTGTCGAGGTCCGCCGCGAACTCGTCGAGGAACAGCCGCTTGAGCGAACCGCCGTAGCGGGAGTAGCGCGCGAACAGCGCGCCCTTGACCACCTCCGGCAGCCCGGTGAGCGCGAACACCTCGCCATCAGGGTCCGTGACGTACCGCCCGAGCAGCTCGCGTTCCTCCGGGGAGAGCCCGTCAGCGGACGGCGTGGACACGGGACGCACCTCGTCGGTCGGGACCGTCGGCAGCAGGGGGCGCTGACCCTAGCCCGCGTCGCCCTCGACACCGTCGAGGACGCGACCACCGAGCGCGGCGACGACCCGGCGCGCGAGCTCCTCGTGCCCCGACGCCCCCGGGTGGAAGCCGTCGGCGCCGAACCGCTCCAGCGTGAGCACCGCACGCGGGGCCGCGACCACCGCCACCCCGTGACGCACCGCGACCGCACCCTGGCGTCGGGCCAACGCCCGACAGCGGCGACCGACCCACGGCCGGATCAGCCACGGCAACCCCGGTGCCGCCGACAGGTCCGGGCAGGAGAGCAGGACCACCGCGGCGCCCGGCGCGAGACGGGCGTGCAACGCCCCGAGCAGCGCATCGAGCGCGGCCGCGGCGTCGGCGGTGCGCCGCCACGGATCGACCGCGTCGTTGACGCCCACGCCGAGGACCACGACCTCGGCGTCCTGCGCGGCGTCGAGCTGGGTCACGGCGACCTCGGCGGTGGTGGCCCCGTCCACGGCGACGCTGACGAGCTCGGTCGCGCGGCCGTCCCCGCGGGTCAGCGCCCGCGCGAGCCGTCGGCCCAGGGCCTCGTCGGCGGAGGCGAGCGCGTGCCCGGCCGCCGCGGAGTCGCCCAGCACCACGAGTCGGCGCGACGGGGTGGTCCCCGGTGTCGTCACCGCATGGTCCAATGAGGGGACCAGCCTGCCCCGCCGGCGGAGCCGAACGAGGCGGACCGCCGCATCCAGCGCACCGACCGCCAGCACGACCCCCAGACCGGCGCTGATGCGCCCGACCACCGCGGGAAGAACGGCGCGGCGCGGGGGCGTTCGTGGGGTGAGGATCATCGGCGGCCGGAGCCTACCCAGCTGCCAACGACCGACGACAGGGACCGAGGGTGCGATCACATGGCGGGATGCCGATGCGTCCCATGGGCGATGCGGACGAGCTCAAGCAGCGCGGCCTCGATCGCACGGTGGCGCGGCGCGCCTGGGGCCTGACCCGTCCCTACCGCCGTCGGCTGGTCGCCTTCGTCGCCCTCATCGTGCTGGTCTCCGCCGTCAGCGCCCTCCCGCCGCTGATCATCCGCGACATCATCGACGTCGCCATCCCCGGCGGCGACCAGACCCGGCTGCTGTGGGGCTTCGCGGGTCTGGTGTCCATCGGCCTGATCGTCGGCGGCATCTCGATGGTCGAGCGCTGGTTGTCCTCGTCCATCGGCGAGGAGCTCATCCTCGACCTACGCACGATGCTCTACCGGCACGTGCACACGATGCCGATCGCGTTCTTCACCCGGACCCAGACCGGGTCGCTGATCACCCGGCTCAACAACGACGTCATCGGGGCCCAGCGGGCGCTGACGGGCACGCTGGGCGGCATCATCGACAACCTCATCGGCGTGACGGTCGTCCTGAGCGTGATGTTCGCGCTCGAGTGGCGCGTGACGCTGATCGCGGTGGCGCTGCTGCCGTTGTTCATCATCCCGGCCCGGATCGTCGGGCGACGGCTGCAGAAGCTCTCCCGGGAGTCCATGGGGCTCAACGCGGAGATGAACACCGTCATGACCGAGCGCTTCCACGTGGCCGGCGCGCTGCTGGTGAAGCTGTTCGGGCGGGTCGACCGCGAGGTGGAGGGCTTCCACGACCGCGCCGCGCAGGTGGCGCGGATCGGGGTGAAGCAGGCGATCACCGGGCGGACCCTGTTCGCCGCGCTCGGGTTCGTGGGCGCTCTGGCGACGGCGCTGGTCTACCTCGTCGGCGGCCTGATCGTGATCGGCAACCCCGCCGTGCAGGTCGGCACCGTCGTCGCGCTCGGGCTGTACGTCACCCAGCTCTACGGCCCGCTCGCGCAGCTGTCCAACGCCCGGGTGGACCTCATGACCGCGCTGGTCAGCTTCGAGCGGGTCTTCGAGGTCCTGGACCTGCCGCGCCCGATCGAGGACGCCCCCGACGCGGTGGAGCTGACCGAGCCGCGCGGGCACGTGCGCTTCGAGGACGTCTCGTTCCGCTACCCGGCCGCGGGTGACGCGACGCTCGTCTCGCTCGAGGGTCCGCGCTCCCCCCACGGCGAGGACGCCTCCGACTGGATCCTGCGGCACGTCGACCTCGATCTGCCGCCCGGGACGATGCTCGCGTTGGTGGGCCCGTCGGGGGCGGGGAAGACCACCCTGTCGACGCTCGTCTCCCGCCTCTACGACGTCACCGAGGGGCGCGTCACGCTCGACGGGCACGACGTGCGCGAGGTCACGCTCACCAGCCTCGCCGGAGCGATCGGGGTCGTCAGCCAGGACCCGCACCTGTTCCACGACTCGATCGCGATGAACCTGCGTTACGCCCGACCCGAGGCCACCGATGCGGAGCTCGTCGCGGCAGCCCGCGCCGCCCGCATCCACGACACCATCGCGGCGCTGCCCGACGGCTTCGACACGATCGTCGGTGAACGCGGGTACCGCCTGTCCGGCGGCGAGAAACAGCGCGTGTCGATCGCACGGGTGCTGCTCAAGGACCCGGCGGTCGTCATCCTCGACGAGGCCACCGCCCACCTCGACACGGAGTCGGAGCGCCTGGTCCAGGCGGCGCTGAAGGAGACCCTCGCGGGTCGCACCAGCATCGTGATCGCGCACCGGCTGTCGACCGTGGTCGACGCCGACGAGATCGCGGTGCTGCAGGGCGGACGGATCGTCGAGCGTGGGGCCCACGGGGCCCTGCTGGCGCAGGGCGGGCTCTACGCGGAGCTCGCCCGCACGCAGCTGGTCGCGAACGACGCCTGATCCCGTGGGCACTCAGGCGGACGCGGCCACCACCCGGTCGCGCCCGGCGCGCTTCGCGGCGTAGAGCGCCGCGTCGGCCTCCCGCACGAGCCGGTCGGGACGTCCCCCGGCGTCCGCGAGCGTGGCGACCCCGATGCTGACCGTCACCGGGACGGGGGCGTCCTGGTCGCGGATGGCGTGACGGGCCCGCTCGGCGATCCTGGCCGCCTCCGCAGCATCCACCTGCGGGAGCAGGATGGCGAACTCCTCGCCGCCGAGGCGACCGACCGCATCGGACCGCCGCGCCAGGCCGTTGAGGGTCGCACCGACGGTCGCCAGGACCTCGTCGCCGGTGGGGTGACCGTAGGTGTCGTTGATCGCCTTGAAGCGATCGAGGTCGAGGTGCACGAGCGCGAGCGGTCGTCCCTCGCGGATGGACCGGGCCGCCTCCGCCTCGAGGCGTTCGTGGAACCCACGGTGGTTGAGGCATCCGGTCAGGCCGTCGACGCTCGCGAGCGTCTCGAGCCGTGCGGCCAGCTCCTCGGTCCGTGCGATCGCGCGCTGGTGGTTGCGGCTGATGAGCGCGCCCATGACCGCGGTGAGCAGCAGGATCGCCACCCGGATCGCGCTCTCCCCCACCACGACGGGCGGAGCGGAGAACGCGATGACCACCAGGCCGGCGACGGTGAGCGCCCCGATGGCGATGATGCTGCGCACCGGGTAGGCCATGGCGGCGTAGACCAACGGCAGGACCAGCAGCGCCGTCATCGGACTGCTCGGGCCGCCGTCGAGCGCGGCGAGCAGGACGATGAGCACCACCAGGGTGGCGCTCCACACCTGCAGGTAGGGCGCGGGCGAGCGCGAGGCGATGATCCGGCGCCACGGCAGGCACGCCGCCGCGACCGTCACGACCACCCCGAACGCCAGCGCGATCGGGAGCACGTCGTGTCCCCGCAGCTCCGGCGTCGTGAGCAGGTGCAGGGCGACCACGGCGAGCACCGTGGCGCTCGTCCCCACCCCGAGCCACACGTGTTGGAGCCAGAACCTCCCTGACTGCTGGTGCTCGAGCCTCGACCTGATCATGGAGCCCCATCGGCCCGGCCAGGTGCGACTGAAGACCGCCCGCCGGCGCCGATGCCGGCGGGGAACCGACCCGAGAGCGGGCGAGTGGCGTGCGGTCGCACTCAGCCCGCGGAGCGCGTCCCGTCGGTCTCGGGCCCGGCCCCATCGGCGGGAGCCGTCGAATCGTCGGTCTCGTCCGGCGAATCGTCGGGTTCGTCCGTCGGCTCGGCAGGTGAGGCGTCCTCGGCGGGCTCGGCGTCCTCGACCGGTTGGCTGACGATCGGTGGCGGCTGGCTCACGCTGGCGTCCGCCGGCGGCTCGACCTGGCTGGCCTCGGCGGGCGGGTCGACCTCACTCGCGACCGTCGGCGGCGGGGTCTCACTGGTCACCGGCGTGGGCGCGGCCGGTGCGTCGTCGACGGACGACGCGGTCTCCGCCGGCGGCGTCGGGGTCGAGGCATCCTCCGCCGCGCTGGCGTCCGGCTCCCCGTCCTCGCCCGGCAGCCGGCGCTTGGTCTCCCCGGAGGCCCACTCGAGCGCCTTGTGGTGCCGGTCGTCCGGGGTGATCCCGGCAGCGACCATGCGGTCGAAGATCGCCTTCGCCGGGGCGGCCTCACCCTTGCGGGCATGCGCCCACATGAGCTCGCGGTAGGTCGCCTCGTCGAGGCTGACCCCCTTGTCCTGCAGACCGCCGATCAGGGCCCCCGCCTCACGCAGCCGGCCCTGCTTGACCAGCCCCGCCACCAACGACGACGCATCCGCGGCCGCAGGCACGACCCCGTTGGCCAGCATGTGCTGCAGCAGCGCGACGGCGTCGTCGGCGCGCTTGGCGGCGACCAGTGCCTGCAACAGCGAGCCGTAGTGCCGGCCGTGGGTCAGCGTCCCACTGGCGCGCAACGTCTCCAGCCACGTGCGGGCCTCGTCCAGCCGGGACGCACGCACGAGCCGCTCGACGAGGTCGCGCGCCACCCGGCGGTCGGCGGGCATCCCCCGGGCGGTCAGTTCCTCGAACAGCCGGAGCCCGAGATCGAGCTCCCCTGCCTTCAGGTGCCGGCTGAGGACCTCGGCGCCCTTCTGGGGCGGCACGGGCACCCCCAGGATCAGCATCCAGTCCAGCACCCCGCTCGCGTCCGCGAGGGCCCCGGCGGCGAGCGAGACGTCGATCAGCCCCTCGAGGTTCGCACCGGTCGGGATCCGCCCCTCGGAGGCCATGGACAGCGCGGTCCCCCAGGCCGCCGAGGCGTCACCGGCGGCGATCCTGGCCTCGAGCACCGCGTTGCGGTGGAAGCTCGACGGGGTGGTCCCCCGCTCCCGCATCGCCTCGAGCGCCTGCTCCGCGGCGGCGGCGTCGCCGGCCTTCGCGTGCGCGAGCAGCAGTTCGGTGTGCACGTCACCCGGGAGCTCGACCCCGGCGTCGCGCAGCCGTTCCAGCAACTCCAGGGCGCGCTCGGTGTGCCCGGCCCGCGCGATCATGGCGACCAGTTCGGTCCCCAGCGTCGGCTCGGGTGCACGGCCGACCTGGAGCATCAGGTCCACGACGGTGCGCGTGTCCTTGATGGCGCGCCGCTGGAGACAGTCCTCCAGCAGGGCGCGGTACTCCGCGTCCCCGGCCGCCTGTCCACGCTGGGCCATCTGACGCAGGACCGCACGTGCGGCAGGGGTCCGGCCGGCGGCGAGGTAGATGCCGAGCACCGCGGGGGCGTGCGCCGCATCGGGCTCGACACCCTCGTCGTGGAGGACGTCGAGGGCCTGCAGGGCATCGGCCTGCCGACCGGCACGGGCCGCGGCCAGGGCCAGGTCCCACCGCACCGCCGGGTCGGGGGTGATGCCGGCCTGCTGCATGCGCTCGACAAGCTGGTGGGCGCCGGGTAGGTCCCGCGCGGAGAGGTGCGCCTCGAGCAACAGCTCGTAGTGAGCGGCGGTGGCCACCTGCCCCCGCTGCTCCATGGAGGCGAACACCTGCTGGGCCATCCGCAGATCGCCGGTGAAGCGGCGAAGGGCGTCGAGGTAGCGGTCGTGGTCCGTCACGGGTGGTCCTCCCCGGCCCGTTCGCGGGTGCGGCGGGACGCTCGGTCCCCGGACCCGTGAGCCTGACGTCCTGCGCCACGGACGTCGGTGGGCGACCGCCACTCGGTCGCGACCCGACGGTACCGGAGCCCCCGGGCACGGGCAGGGGTGCGGCACCGGACCTGGCGGCCCGCACTACGGTCCGCGACGCCACGTGCCCACAGGAGGTCGACGGTGTCCGGTCGGGAGCTCATCACGCTGGGCACGGCCAGCCAGGTCCCGACCCGCAGCCGCGCGCACCACGCGACCTTCCTGACCCTCGACGGCGTCGGCGTGCTCTTCGATCCCGGGGAGGGCACCCAGCGACAGCTGACGCTGGCCGGGATCGCGGTCAGCCGGATCCACCACGTGTGCATCACCCACGCTCACGGCGACCACTGCCTCGGCCTGCCCGGCGTGCTGCAGCGGGCCGCGCTCGACGAGGTGTCCCACCCCATCGCGGTCCACCACCCCCACGCGGCCGCGCCGACCGTCGAACGGCTCCGGCAGGCGAGCGTGTACGACGACCGTGCGGACGTCCGGCTGCATCCGATGGCGGCCGGGGACGTCGTCGCCGGCGACCACCTCACCATCACGACCGCGGCGCTCGCGCACTCGATCCCCGCCATCGGCTACCGGGTCGCGACCCCGGACACCTGGCGGCTCGATCCGCAGGAGGCCGAGGAGCAGGGGGTGCACGGGCCCGACCGGGCCCGGCTGCTGCGCGAGGGCTCGATCCGCATCGGCGAGCGGACGGTCACCGTCGAGCAGGTCGCCAGCCCCCAGCGCGGCACCGTCGTGGCGTTCGTCATGGACACCGGGTGGTGTGCGGGTGCGCTGGAGCTCGCCGCGGGTGCGGATCTGCTGGTCGTAGAGGCCACCTTCCTCGCCAGCGAGGCCGCGCTCGCGGCGGAGGTCGGCCACCTCACCGCGGGCGACGCGGCCCGTCTCGGGCAGCAGGCCGGCGCCAGACGGGTCGTGCTGACCCACCTGTCCCAGCGCTACCCGACGATCGAGGGCCACCTCGCGGAGGCGCGTGCGGCGGCCCCCGACCTCGACGTCCACGTGGCCCGCGACCTCGACCGGTTCGAGGTCCCGCGCCCGCCGGTCACGCCGCCCGGCGCCCCAGCAGCTCCGCGGTGAGCGTCGCGTAGGCGGTGGCGGCCCGGCCGGTGCGCACGGCCCGCAGGGGTGCCTCATCGAGCGCCATGCGTTCGACCGAGGAATCCGTCGGGACGTACACGGTGCTGAAGCCCTCCGTGCCCTCGGCGAGGTCGTCCACCAGGTCCCGGTGCAGCCGCTTGCGTCGATCGACCATCGTGAGGAACGCGAGCAGCTTGTCCTGCGACCCGGCCGCCACGGCATCGACCTCCTCGGCGAGGTCCGCGTACGCCGACCAGGCCAGCGGACCCGCGGTCAACGGCGCGAGCACGACGTCCGCAGCGCCGAGCAGCGGCGGCGTCAGCGCGGACACGGCCGGCGGGCAGTCGACGACCAGCACGTCGTAGCGGTCCTGTGCACCGGCGAGCACGGCCCGGACCCGCGAGCGGGCGGTGGCTGCCGCGGACTCGTCACGGTCCAGACGACGCAGCGCCCGTGCGGCCGGCAGGATGTCGAGCCCGTCCTGCGGCGTCCCGCTGATGACCCGGTCGAGGTCGAGCTGCGGACCACCGAGCCACCCGTGGCCCTCCTCCGCCCGCTCCGCGCCCGCGAGCCGGGTCGCCGCCCCCAACGGGTCGAGGTCCCACAGCAGGGTCCGCGCCCCGGTGAGCGAGGCCTGGACGGCGACGGCGACCGCGGTCGTGGTCTTCCCGACCCCGCCCTTCAGGTGGTAGCTGGCGACCGTGTGCACGTCGTCGATCCTCCCGGAGCGGGGTCCGATGCCTGCCGAACGGACCCGACGATAGGGGACGGTGCGGGGCGCGGACGTCTCAGAGGACGTGTTCGAGCCCGATGACCAGCCCGTCGAGGTCGGGCACCCGACGGCAGGCCAGGACGATGCCGGGCATGAACGAGCTGCGGTCGATCGTGTCGTGGCGCAACGTCAGCGTCTGGCCCTCCCCACCGAAGACGACCTCCTGGTGGGCGACCAGCCCCGGCAGGCGCACGCTGTGGACCCGGACGCCCGCGTGCTCGGCGCCGCGGGCGCCCGGGTACTGCTCGTCGCCGAGCGGGACCTCGGGGCGGGATCGACGGGCCTCGTCGATCAGCTCCGCGGTACGCAGCGCCGTGCCGGAGGGCGCGTCGAGCTTGCGGTCGTGGTGCTGCTCGATGACCTCCACGTGGGGCAGGTGCCGGGCGGCCTCGGCGGCGAAGCGCATGAGCAGCACCGCCCCGATCGCGAAGTTGGGGGCGAGCAGCGCGTTGGCCTGGCCATCGCTGGCGAGCTCCCGGGCGCGCTCCAGCTGCTCGGTGCTCCATCCGGTCGCACCGACGACCGCGTGGATGTCCTCCTCCAGCAGCCGGACCAGGTGGGTGCCGACCGTCGCGGGACCGGTCAGCTCGACGGCGACCTCGACGTCCGCATCGATCACGGCGTCGAGGTCGGACGCGACCACGATCTCCCCGCGGGCGGTGGTCAGATCCGCGACCTCGGCGAGCGTGCGGCCCGCATCCGACCGGCCGACGGCCGCGACCAGCTCGAGGCCGTCCGCGGCATCGATCGCCCGGCACGCCTCCACGCCCATCCTGCCACCAGCTCCGATGACCGCCACACGCATCGTCGACTCCACTCGGGCACGGACGGCGCGGGCCGGCTCGGCACCGCGCGCTGCCCGGCGGAGCCTAACGGGGTCGTGCCGGCGGGCCGCCCACGCGTCCGACACCACGGCCTCTCGGCAGCAGCTACCCCGACAGGTGGCGCAGATACCTCTGCGGCTCGTCGAGGAACGATCGCCACTGACGTACGAGGTCGGTCTCGGCCCACGCGACCTCGTGCCGACCCTCATCGTCGAGCTGCCAGATGGTGGCCCCTGGGACGCTGGCGACCACCGGTGAGTGCGTCGCCACGAGGACCTGCGACCCGACCTCTGCGAGCTCTCCCAGCAACGCGATCAGTCCGAGGCAGCCGGTGAAGCTCAGCGCGGCCTCGGGCTCGTCGACGAGGTAGAAGCCCGGTTCCGCGAACCGCTGGCGGAGCACCTCGAGGAAGGTCTCGCCGTGCGAGCGGTCCAGCAACGAACGCTCCCCCCACGCGCGTCGTTGGCGCGGGTCACGATCGACACCGTCGAGGTAGTCGTGCAGCAGTTCGGCGCGCAGGAAGAACCCGGCAGGTGAGGCCAACGGGTGGGTGCGGGCGCGCAGATGCCACCGCAGCGGCGCCTCGTCTCGTTCGTCGTCGGCGACCACCGCGGGTCCCGACATCCGTGCGTGACTGGCCTCGAACCCGGACCGCGGATAGATCGCGGCGATGGCCTCGATGAGCGTCGACTTCCCGCTGCCGTTCTCACCCAGCAGTACCGTCACGCCGGCGGGGAGGTCGAGCCCGCCGTCGTCGATCAGCTGGCGCACGACCGGCACCGTGAACGGCCAAGCCGTCAGATCGACGTCGGGGTACGGCGCCCACTCGACCCGTTCGAGATGCCGAACCTCCATGTCTCCTCCATGGCGACGGCTCGCTCAGGCCACCAGCGGTCGGAAGCGCTCGACCTCGTCGGGGGTGTACGGACCGACGACCGCGGCGACCCGCGGTCGATCCAGCACCCGGTGGGCGACGGCGCGGACGTCGTCGAGCTCCACGGCGTCGATCGCCGCGAGCGCGTCGTCCACGGTGACGATGGGCACCCCCATCGCGACCTGCTTGCCGATCCGTGACATCCGTGACCCGGTGTCCTCGAGCCCCAGGACGGTGCCACCGGCCAGCGCGCCCTTGGCGCGGGTGACCTCCTCCGCGCTGACGTCGTCGGCGACCCGGTCGAGCTCGGCACGCAGCACCTTCAGCGTCTCGTCGAGCTTGCCGGGCGACGTGCCCACGTAGGCCGCCATCGAGCCGCCGTCCGCGTAGGACGAGCCGTAGCTGTAGGTCGTGTACGCCAGACCACGCGACTCCCGGATCTCCTGGAACAGCCGCGAGGACATCCCGCCACCGAGCAGGACGTTGAGCACCCGCAGCGGCCAGCGGTCCGGGTCGTCGGCGGCGACCCCGTCGGTGCCGATGACCACGTGGGCCTGCTCGGTGGGTCGGTGACGCACCCGGACGTCGGGGCGCTCCACCGCCGGCGGGGCCACGCGCGGCGGCCGGGAGCGTCCGGGCCGGCCGAGGTCGCCGAGCAGCTGATCGGCGAGGCGGACCACCTCGTCGTGGTCGACCGCGCCGGCGGCCGCGACCACCAGCTGCTCCGGGCGGTAGCGGTCGAGGTAGTAGGCGTGGATCGTGTCCCGGTCCATCGCCGTGATCGAGTCCACGCTGCCGAGCGTCTCCAACCCGAGCGGGTGGGTGCCGTAGCGGGCCTCGGCGAACTCCGAGTGCACGAGGTCGTCGGGGGTGTCGAGGTGGATGTCGATCTCGGAGAGCACGACCTGGCGCTCCGCCTCGACGTCCTCGGCCGTGTTGCGCGCATCGACGACCATGTCGGCCAGGACCTCGAACGCCAGCGGCAGGTCACGGTCGAGCGTGCGGGCGTAGAAGCAGGTCAGCTCCTTGGAGGTGAACGCGTTCATCTCCCCGCCGACGGCGTCGAGTGCCTGGGCGATGTCCAGGGCGCTGCGGGTCGAGGTGCCCTTGAACAGCAAGTGCTCGAGGAAGTGCGACGCGCCGAGCTGGGTCGGGTCCTCGTCGCGGGAGCCCACGCTGATCCACATGCCGAGCGTCGCCGAGCGCACCGCCGGCATCGGGTCGGTGACCACGGTGACGCCGGACGACAGGGTGCTCAGCTCGTAGGGCGGGACATCGGACACGGGGGGCTCCGGATCGATCTGGGGGGGCGCGCCGGGGGGCATCGCACGCACGGTCCTCCAGCGTACGGCGGACGGACCCCGTCGGGATCGGCCTCCGGGTGCGTTCCCGCCGGGAACCGGTCAGTCAGGACGTGTGGTCGGTCCCGGCCGTCGCGGACGGCCGCTGCACGGGATCACGCAGCCGCCACGCACGCACCCAGCACACGGCGATCAGCACGGCACCGAGCCCGATCGCCGGCACGGGCGACAGGGCGATGAGCACGGGTTCGTCCCACCACTGCATGACCGCCACGAACACGGCGACCACCGCGACGCAGGCGACGACCGGTGTCGCGAAGCCGGTCCGCCGCGCGAGGTAGGCGCGCATCGCGGGCCACAACGGCCAGACGAGACCGATCATGAGCAGCCCGGCCCCGGCCAGGTGGCCCGGTCCGAGATCGACGGCCGCATCCTCGCGGAGCAGGACGATCATCGCCCCCCGGAACCCCAGCAGGAACCCGAGGAACTGCAAGCCGTTGGCGATCAGGTCACCGACCGTCAGGCTCATCGGCCGCGGCTGCAGCCGCTCGCGTTGCGAGTCCGCCAACGCGGCGGCGTACTCCTTCGCAGGCCCGAAGACCTCCTCCGGTGGCTGATCAGCGGCAGCGAGGTGGTCCCGCGCCTCCTCGAGCACGCTGCCGATCTGGGCACCGTCCATGCCGGCGAACCGCAGTTCGAGTGCCAGCTCGTCGAGGTAGTCGAGCTCAGGGCGTGGCATCGTTGAGCTCCGATGTCGAGGGGGTGAGCAGGGCGGCGGCGTGCTCGGTGAAGGCCAGCCAGCGGGATGCACCCGCCTGCAGTTGCTCGTGGCCGGCCGGCGTCAGGCGGTAGTACTTGCGTGCGGGACCGGAGGTCGGCTCCGACCACCTGATGGCCACGGCACCATCGGCCTCGAGCCGGGCGAGGACCGGGTAGAGCGACCCGCCCTTGACGGTCCCGAGCCCGGCGGCCTCGAGCTTGCGGGTCAGGTCGTAGCCGTAGCACTCGCCCTCACGGAGCACGGCGAGCACGAGCAGGGGCAGCACCCCCCGCAACCACTGCGGATCGCGCACCCGTTCCCTCGCCTCGTCGCTGCTCGCGGACAACTAGATAGTACCGACATCTAGTGGGCGTCGCTATCTAGAGCCGTGCGCCCGTCCGCGGCCGGGGCCAGCGAGCCCCGCGCTCCGGCAGTGCGGCCCGGGCACGACGATGGGCGGACCCGATCGGGTCCGCCCATCCTCTTGCGTCTCACCGGAGGCGGGCAGCGGGCCGGAGCCGCGCTGCCGCCTGCCCGGCGGTCGCGTCAGTCGCGGTTGCGCTCACGCGACCGGCTGCGGGTGCGCGTCCGGGTGCGCTCGCCCCCGCCGTCACCATCGCCGTCGCGGTCACGGCCGCCACGCTCACGGCCTCCGTCGCCGCCACGGTCGTCCGAACCGCGGGCGTCGTCGCCCCGGTCACGGCTCCGGCCACCACGGTCGCGTCCGCCGCGTTCGCGGTCGCCTCCCTTGTCGCCGCCGCGATCGTCCGAGCCGCGCGAGTCGTCGCCCCGGTCACGGCCGCGGCCGCCCCGGTCACGACCACCACGGTCACCGTCGTCGGAACGGGCCGGCTTGTCGCCGCCGCTGGTGTCGCCGCCGGCCTTCTCGCCGACGTACTCCAGCTTGAACTTGCGACCACCGTCGAGCACGTCGAGCACCTCGACGAGCACCTGGTCGCCGGCCTGGACGGCCTCCTCGGCGTGGCCGAGGCGCTTGCCCGCCATCTTGGACAGCTCCGAGATGTGCAGCAGCCCGTCGGTACCGGGGGTCAGGGAGACGAACGCCCCGAAGTCGACCGTCTTGACGACGGTCGCGTGGTAGCGCTCACCCTTCTCCGGCAGCTGCGGGTTGGCGATCGCGTTCACGCGGTCGAGCGCGTCCTGCGCCTGCTCACGCGAGGTGGCGTAGATCTTGACCACGCCGCGGCCGCCCTCCTCGTCGACGTCGATCTGGGCGCCGGTCTCCTCGACCAGCTCCTTGATGATCGCGCCGCGCGGGCCGATGACCGCACCGATCTTGTCCTGCGGGATGTGGACGATCTCCACGCGCGGGGCGCCGTCTGCGACCTCGGCACGCGGCTCCGCGATGGCGTCGTTCATGACATCGAGGATCTCGAGCCGGGCGTCACGGGCCTGCAGGAGCGCGTCCTGCAGGACGTTGGCCGGGATACCCGCGAGCTTGGTGTCGAGCTGCAACGCGGTGATGTACTCGTTCGGACCGGCGACCTTGAAGTCCATGTCGCCGAAGAAGTCCTCGACGCCCTGGATGTCGGTCAGGGTCGTGTACTTGCCGTTCTCGTACACCAGACCCATCGCGATACCGGCGACCGCACCGTGGGTGGGGACGCCGCCGTCCATCAGCGCCATCGACGCCGCACAGACCGAACCCATCGAGGTGGACCCGTTGGAGCTGAGCACGTCGGAGACGACGCGCATGGCGTAGGGCCACTCGTCGGTGTCGGGCAGCATCGGGATCAGCGCACGCTCGGCGAGCGCACCGTGGCCGATCTCACGACGCTTGGGGCTGCCGACCCGGCCGGCTTCACCGGTCGAGTACGGCGGCATGTTGTAGTGGTGCAGGAACAGCTTCTCGTCCGCGGGGTCGAGGGTGTCGAGACGCTGGCCGTCACGGGTGGTCCCGAGCGCGAGCACGGAGAGCACCTGGGTGTCACCACGCTGGAACAGCGCGGAGCCGTGGCTCTTGGGCAGCACGCCGACCTCGGCGGTCAGCCCGCGGATGTCGGTGTTGGAACGCCCGTCGATCCGGAAGCCCTCGTCGACGATGAGGCGACGCACGACCTTCTTCTCGAGCGTGCGGAACGCCTCGCTGGCCTGCTTCTTGACGGCCTCCTCGTCGAGGTCACCGACGCCGGCCTCGACGACGTGGTCGACGATGTCGGTCTTGACCTCGGCGAGCGCCTCGTCCTTGCCCTCCTTGGAGAGGTCGGCCTGGCGGTAGACCGCCTCGACCTTGTCGGCGCCGTAGTCGTACACGGCGTCGAAGACCTCGTCGGAGTGGTCGAGGAACAGCGGGAACTCGCCCGCGTCACGCACGCCGACCTCGTCGACGAAGGCCTGCTGGGCCTCGCACAGCGACTTGATGATCGGCTTGACGTCCTCGATCGCCTGACCGACGACCTGCTCGGTCGGCGCCGGGGCGCCCATGTCGATCTTGACGAAGCTGTCGGGGGTGGCCTCCGCCTCGATCATGAGGATGGCGACCTCGCCGTCGTCCTCGACGCGCCCGGAGATGACCATGTTGAACACGGCCTCCTCCTCGAGCTCCTCGAAGGACGGGAAGGCGACCCACGAGCCGTCACGCAGCATGGCGTAGCGCACCGCGGCGACCGGACCCGAGAACGGGATGCCCGAGAGCATGGTCGACAGCGACGCACCGTTCATGGCGACGACGTCGTAGGGGTCGAACTGGGTGGTCTGGATGACCGTGTTGACGACCTGCACCTCGTTGCGCAGACCTTCGGCGAAGGTCGGGCGCAGCGGGCGGTCGGTCAGACGGCACACGAGGATGGCGTTCTCCGAGGGGCGACCCTCACGCTTGAAGAACGACCCGGGGATACGCCCGTTGGCGTACATGCGCTCCTCCACCTCGATGGTGAGGGGGAAGAAGGGCAGGAAGTCCTTCGGCTGCTTCGACGCGGTCGTGGTCGACAACACCTTGGTGTCGCCGAGGCTGATCACGACGGCGCCACCGGCCTGCGCGGCCAGCGTGCCGGCCTCGAAGGTCAGGGTCTTGCCATCGATGTCTACGGAATGCTCGTACTTCCCGAGCTTGCCCACAGGGGCCTCCTTGCGGTGTCGAGCCGATCCGGAACGCCCGGGTCGGCGGGGGTCTCGACGTCGTGCCGCATCTGGGCCGGTCCATCAGTGGGAGACGCTCGGCGCGGGGTCCGAGGGGCTGCCACTGACGTCCGGCGGGCGGCGACGTCGAGGTGGAACGATGCGGGCCGGGGCGCATGCGCGCTCCGGCCCGGATCGATGGTGGTCAGCGGCGGAGCTCGAGCTCCGCGATGAGCGCACGGTAGCGCTCGATGTCCTTGTCACGCAGGTAGTTCAGCAGCCGTCGGCGCTGCCCCACCAGCATCAGGAGTCCGCGGCGCGAGTGGTGGTCGCCGTGGTGCTCCTTGAGGTGCCCGGTGAGGTGCGCGATGCGCTGGGTGAGCAACGCCACCTGGACCTCAGGGGATCCGGTGTCGCCCGGCTCGCGGGCGAAGCGCTCGATGATGGCCTGCTTGTCGTTCGGCAGGGTGATAGCCAACGTGTTCTCCAGTCGTGGAACGGGCCCTGCAACGCCGGGTGGGGCCGTCCACGTGGTGTGGTCGACCGCCGTGGGGGCTCCCGGACACGCACGTCACGACGCGCGCGCACCTTGCTCGCCTGTCCCACCGGGGCCGACGCCCAGCCCGGCATCGTGCTGGGCGGTGACGACGTGGTGGAACGGGCCGGAACCCCGACACCCGAACGGGCACGGTGAAGCGACCCACCGTGGGCCGCGGACACGAGTGTGACACAGGCGCGGACGTCCGGCAAGCGCACGCCGGTGTCCGCACGGCCCCCGCCCCACACGGACCGGCGGGGGTCAGGCGAGCAGGTCCCGCGCCTCCGCGATGTCGGTGCGGATCCGCGCCACCAGTTCGTCGGGACCGCTGAAGCGCTGCTCGCCACGGATGCGGTGTTCGAAGGTGAACCGCAGCGCGCTGCCGTAGAGGTCCAGGTCCGTGGCGACGTCGATCAGGTGCACCTCCACGGACCGGTGCTGGCCGTCGAAGGTCGGCCGGACGCCGACGTTGGTCACGGCGGCCCAGCGCTGCTCGCCGACGGAAGCCCGACCGGCGTAGACCCCGTTGCCGGGGACCAGACGGCCGGCGTCGATGTCGAGGTTGGCCGTGGGCACCCCGATCGTTCGGCCACGCCCCTCGCCGGTCACGACCGTGCCGCGCACCGCGTAGGGCCGACCCAGCGCCGCGCTGGCCCAGGCCAGCTCACCGGCCTCGAGCCGCTGGCGGATCGCGGACGACGACACGGCCGCGCCCTCGAGCTCGCGCAGGGTGACCGCCTCCACCGTGAACCCGTGGTCCTCCCCCCGTTCGACCAGGGTGACCACGTCCCCGGCGGCCCGGTGTCCGAACCGGAAGTTGGTCCCGATCACGATCCGGTGCACCCCGATCCCGTCGACCAGCACCTGCTCGATGAACCCCTCGGGGCTGAGCGCGGCCAGCTCGGCGGTGAACGGCAGGACCACGACCTCGTCGACCCCGCACGCGCCGAGCGATTCGACGCGCTCGTCGAGCGACTGCAGCCGGAGCGGTTCACTGCCTGGGCGCAGCACCGCCGCCGGGTGGGGTTCGAAGGTGACGGCCACCGAGCGCAGGCCGGCGTCGGCGGCGGTGTCGACCGCACGTCGCAGCAGCACCCGGTGCCCGCGGTGGACGCCGTCGAAGTTGCCGATGGTGACCACCGACGGTGCCACCTCGATGGCCTCCACGGTGGTGGCGTGCATGCTCACGAGGGCAGCTCCTCGGGTCGGGTCCAGACCAACTGCGGCCGGGCCGGGCCGGGCGCGTCGACGTCACGGGTGTAGATGCCCACCAGCCGACCGTCGTGGAAGGCAGCGAAGCACGGCTGTGCGGGAGGGTCGGGCAGCGGGTCGCCCTGCGCGAGCCGTCGGGCCAGCGCCGCGTCCTCGACCTCGGTCCACCACATCGTGCGGGCCACCGCCTCGCCGGGCTCGATGAGCAGCTCGCCCAGGCGTCCGTCGGCGCCGGCCTGCTCCAGGGTGTCGAGATCGACCGCCTGGTCGGCCGTGAACGGGCCGTTGGCCAGACGCCGCAACCCGCTCAGGCTGCCACCCACACCGAGCGCCTCGCCGACGTCGTGGGCGATGGTGCGCACGTAGGTCCCCGCGGAGCAGGTGACGAGGAAGCTCGCCTCGGGGTGCTCCCCCGGCTCGAACGCGTCGAGCACGAGATCGTGGACGGTGACGTGGCGGGGCTCGCGTGCCACGGTCTCGCCCCGACGGGCCTTCGCGTGCAGGCGCTCGCCGTCGACCTTGACCGCGGAGACCATGGGCGGGATCTGCTCGATCGGCCCGTGGAACCGCGTCAGCGCCTCGCAGAAGCGCCGCTCGTCGATCGCGGAGGCATCCACCTGCGCGAGGATCTCCCCGTCCGCGTCCTGGGAGGTCGTGGTGATGCCCAGGCGCATCGTGGCCGCGTAGGTCTTGCTGCCGGCCTGCAGGTACTGCACGAGCTTGGTGGCACGGCCGAGGCACACCACGAGCACCCCGGTCGCGCTCGGGTCGAGCGTGCCGGTGTGCCCGACCCGGTGCTGGCCGAACGCCCGTCGAACCCGGGCCACCGCGTCGTGGGAGGTGTGCCCGACGGGTTTGTCCACGATCAGCACACCGTCGGTGACGGGTCCCCGTTCACGCCGCCGGCGGCCCATGGTCCCTCCAGTCCTGCCCGGATCCCGTTCGGTTCAGGATGCGGGGTCGTCGTCCGCGTCCTCGATGCCGCCCGTACCGGGCGGCACGTCGACCGTGGTGTCGATCGAGCGCAGCAGCTCGTCGATGCGGGTCGCCTGTTCCACCACCGGGTCCCGCCGGAAACGCAGCTCCGGGGTCACGCGCAGCTTCACCCGCCGCGCCAGCAGCGTGCGCAGCCGCGACGCGGCCGCCTCGAGGCCGTCGGCGACCTCCTCGGCCTCCGGCACGCGATCGCCACCGGTGCGCCGGGGATCACGACTCACCAGGCTCGGGTCGAGGGTCGAGTAGTAGATGGTCGCCACCTCGTGGTCCGGGGTGACGTCGGCCTCGGTGATCGTCACGAACGCCAGCCGCGGGTCCGCGGCCTCGGTCTCGATCAGGTCCGCGATGGCGGCACGGACCTGCTTGTCGACCCGGGGGTTGCGCTTGCGTGACATCTGTCGCTTTCGTTCGGTGGAACCGGTGAGCGTGCGGTGGTGCGGGCGCGTCGCGGGCCCGATCGGGCCGCGGCGCTCCCCTCGATCCCTCAGTGCGACGGACCGTCGTGCGTGGCCGCCGAGGGGTGGGTCCCCGGTGGCAGTGGCTCGCCGTCGACCTCGAGGGCGTCGGCGAGGTCACTGATCCCGGTCACCTCGATGCCGGGATCGCGTTCGATCACGGCGGTGAGCCGATCCAGGACCCGGTCGACCCCGGTCGCGCTCGACGCGGCGACGGCGACGCCGAGCACCGCGCGCTGCCAGACGTCCTGCGCCCCGACCTCCGCGACGCTCACCCCGAGGTCGGCCTGCAGGGCAGCGCGCGCCCGGTTCAGCAGCGCGCGCTTGCCCTTGAGGCTGGCGACCCCCGGCAGGTGCAGCGCCACGTAGGCGACGCCGTAGTGCACCCGTCCGGGATCGTGTGATGGCATGGTCGTGGGCCGCTCAGTCGCGGGCGACCTCGACGGTCACGTAGGCCTCGAAGACGTCGCCCTCCTTGACGTCCTGGAACTTGTCGAGCCCGATACCGCACTCGAAGCCCTCGCGGACCTCCTTGACGTCGTCCTTGAAGCGCCGCAGCGAGGTCATCGTGTCCTCGGCGATCACGACCCCCTCGCGGATGACCCGGACGCCAGCCTCGCGCTGGATCTCGCCGCGCGTGACCATGCAGCCGAACACGACCGCCTTGGGGACCTTGAAGATCTCGCGGACCTCGGCCTCGCCGATGATCTGCTCGCGGAACTCCGGGGCGAGCAGCCCCTTGACGGCGAGTTCGATGTCCTCGATGGCCTCGTAGATGATGCGGTAGGTCCGCACGTCCACGCCGGAGCGGTCGATCTCGTCACGGGCGTTGGCACCCGGCCGGACGTTGAACGCCACGATGATGGCGTCCGAGGCCTCGGCGAGACGGACGTCGCCCTGGGTGATGGCACCGACGCCCTTCTGGATGACTCGCACCTGGACCTCGTCGAGTTCCAGCTTGAGCAGCGCGTCCTCGAGCGCCTCGGCGGAACCGGACACGTCCGCCTTGATGATGACGTTGAGGGTCGCCTTGTCGCCGGCCTGCACCGCGGAGGTGAACTCCTCGAGCGTGGTCGGACGGCGCTCGGCGAGCTCCTTGCGGCGTTCACGGGCCGAGCGCCGCTCCGCGACGTCGCGGGCGAAGCGTTCCGCATCCACGACGCGGAACTCGTCGCCGGCCTCCGGGACCTCGTTGAGCCCGATGACCTGGACCGGACGAGCCGGCGGGGCCTCGTCGACCTGGGTGCCGTTCTCGTCGAACATGGCGCGGATCTTGCCGTCCGCGGTCCCGGCCACGAGGATGTCCCCGCGGCGCAGCGTGCCGCCCTGGACGATCAGCGTCGCCACCGGACCACGACCACGGTCGAGATGTGCCTCGACAACACGCCCGCGGGCGTCCTTGTCCGGGTTGGCCTGCAGCTCGAGCAAGTCGGCCTGCAGGAGCACGACCTCGAGCAGTTCGTCGAGACCCTGGCCGGTCTTCGCCGACACCTCGACCATGGGGATGTCCCCACCGAAGTCCTCGGCCACGATGTCGAACTCGGTCAGCTGGGTCTTGACCCTGGTCGGGTCCGCACCCTCGACGTCCATCTTGTTGATGGCCACCACGACCGGGACCTCGGCGGCCTTCGCGTGGGCGATGGCCTCCTTGGTCTGGGGCATGACGCCGTCGTTGGCCGCGACCACCAGGATCGTCACGTCGGTGATCTGCGCCCCGCGGGCACGCATGGCGGTGAACGCCTCGTGACCGGGGGTGTCGATGAACGTGATCTTCCGGTCGTCCTTGGTGATCTGGTAGGCACCGATGTGCTGGGTGATGCCGCCGGCCTCGCCGGACACGACGTCGGTCGAGCGGATCGAGTCCAGCAGCAGGGTCTTGCCGTGGTCGACGTGACCCATGACGGTGATGACCGGTGGGCGGGTCGAGAGCTTCTCCGGGTCCTCGGGCGTCTCCACCCCGAACTCGAGCTCCTCCTCGGAGAGGAAGTAGATCTCCACGCCGAGGTCGGCACCGAGGATCTCCACGGTGTCGTCGGGCAGCGTCTGCTGCACGGTCGCCATCTCGCCCATCTCGAACAGCTTCTTGACGAGCGCGGCGCCGGGGACGCCGAACTTGTCGGCGAGCTCCGCGACGGTGATCCCGGAGAGCACCTCGACGCGGTCGACGGTGATCTGCTCCTCGATCGGCACATCACGACGCATCGGACCGCGCGCGAGCTCCTGCTCCGCGGGACTCTGCTTGTCCTTGCGCTTCTTGCGCTTGGTCTTGCCGGAGGACGGGCCGCCCGTGCCGGCACCGGGGCCGCCACGGCCAGGTCCACCTGGACCGCCGCCGGGCCCACCGGGGCCACCACGGCCGGGCGTCTGCCGGTACGGCGAGTTGCCGCCCGGGGCACCACGGCCGCCACCGGGGCCACCGCGTGCGCCAGCGGGGCCACCGCGTGCG
>JAFIEQ010000036.1 GCA_020832455.1 Nitriliruptoraceae bacterium | reverse complement strand
GGGGGGGGCAGGGCCGCGCGCCGGCGGGCCCCCCGGGCATGGGGGGGGCCCCCCCGCACCCGGGGGGGGGCGTGGGGGGCTTCGCCGGCTGCCTCCGCGCGGGCGAGTCCCCCGGCATCCGGCTTGTCGCTGCCCACGACGACCACGCGACCCGGAGCGTCCGCGGCGGCCAGGTCGTCGAGCACCGCCTGGAGGTTGGTCCCCGATCCCGACACCAGGACGCCCACGCGGGCAGGGTGCGGTGCATCGGTCACCGTCGGCTCCGTTCGGATCACGTGCAGGCGCGGCTCGGATCACGTCCAGGAACCCCGGAGACTAGCGGCCGTCGGACGGGGCCCCGAGCGGCGCTCACTAGCCTGACCCCGAGCCACCGGCGACGACGAGGCGAGGCGATGCACGACCCCGGCGAGACGACACCGTTGGCGCTCGGTGTCGACGTCGGTGGCACCTTCACGGACCTGGCGTTGGCCGGTCCCGACGGCGTCCGGGTCGCCAAGGTGCCCTCGACCCCCGACGACCAGGCGACGGGCATCCTCGATGGGGTCGCCCGCCTGGAGCTCGACGTCGCCGATCTCGAGCGCTTCGTCCACGGCACGACCGTCGCGACCAACACGGTGCTCGAGCGGGATGGTGCCCGCACGGTGCTGGTGACCACCGCGGGGTTCCGTGATCTGCTCGCGATCGGGCGCCAGGACCGCCCGGACCTCTACGACCTGGCCGCCGCCCGTCCCGCGCCGGTCGTGCCCTCCGCGCTGGTGGTCGAGGCCGAGGAGCGCATCGCGGCCGACGGCCGGATCCTGACCGCGCTCCGTGACGCCGAGGTGGCACGGGTCGTCGACGCGGTCGCGGCCCTCGAGCCGGACGCGATCGCGGTGTCGCTGCTGTTCGGCTTCCTCGACGACCGTCACGAGCGCCGTCTCGCCGAGGCGTTGGCCGCGCTCGAGCGGCCCGTTTCGGTCGCGAGCAGGCTGCTGCCCGTCATGCGCGAGGTCGAACGCACCTCGACCGTGGCGCTCAACGCCTACGTCGCGCCGCGGATGGACCGCTACCTCGGCTCCCTGACGGCACGGCTGGCCGACGCGGGGTTGCGCCCGTCCGTCGAGGTGATGCGCTCCGGCGGCGGCACGTTCACCACCGAGGTGGCCGCGCGCGAACCGGTGCACACCCTGCTGTCGGGGCCAGCGGCCGGCGCGTGGGGCGCTGCGGCGCTGGGGGCGGCGGCCGGGCAGGCGGATCTGCTCGCCATCGACGTCGGGGGGACCTCCACCGACGTGACGCTGATCAGCGGCGGCCGACCGGCGACCTCGGTGGACGGGACGATCGACGGGCTGCCCTTCGCGGTGAAGACCACCGACATCCACACGATCGGTGCGGGTGGCGGTTCGATCGCGTGGCGCGACGATGGCGGGGCACTGCGGGTCGGACCCCGTTCGGCGGGCGCCGTGCCGGGCCCCGCGTGCTACGACCGGGGCGGCACCCGACCCACGGTGACCGACGCCAACCTCGTGCTCGGGCGCCTCGATGCCGAGGTCCGGCTCGGCGGCGCGATGCGCATGGCGCCCGAGCGGGCACACGACGCGGTCGGCGGCCTGGCCGAGACGCTGGGGATGGGCGTCACCGAGACCGCCGCGGGGATCATCCGGGTCACCGATGCGCAGATGGTCAAGGCGGTCCGCGTCGTGTCCGTCGAGCGTGGTCACGACCCCCGCCGTTTCGCCCTGGTGCCCTTCGGCGGTGCGGGGCCGTTGCACCAGGCGGCCCTGGCGGCGCAGCTCGGATGTGCCCGGGTCCTGGTGCCGCCCCACCCCGGGGTGCTCTCCGCGCTCGGACTGCTGGCCGCCCCGGTGACCGTCGACCGGGCACGCTCGCTGGTCCGGCCGCTCGAGGCGCTCGACGACGACGAACTGGCCAGCGCCTGGGCGGTGTTGACCGACGACGCCGACGCGGCGTTGCGCGAGCAGGGCGCCGAGGTCGCCGGCCGACGACGCAGCGCCGACCTGCGCTACCGCGGGCAGGCCTTCGAGCTGGAGGTGGCTGGCGACGACGAGGGTGCCGGCCGGGCGGGGGCCACGGTGTCCGGGGCGACGCTCGCCGAGCGGTTCCACGCCGCCCACCGGGAGCGCTACGGCTACGACCAACCCGGGGAGGCGATCGAGGTGGTCACGGTCCGCTGCCGGGTCGAGGGACCGTCCCCCACCCTGCCGTTGCCACGACTCCGGGGCGGTGGCGACATCGAGCACGCCACGATCGGGACCCGCGAGGTCGTCGCCGAGCTGACGGGGACCGACACCGTGTCCGCCCGCGTGGTCGATCGCAGCGCGTTGGGCGCCGGCGCCCGACTGACCGGTCCCGCCGTCGTCGTGGGGCTCGATGCGACCGTGTGGATCGCTGCATGGCAGACCGGCGAGGTGGACGACCACGGCATCCTGGTCCTGGAGGGGGCGCCATGACCACCGACGCGACCGACACCCCGGATCCCGGCCAGCTCGACGTGGACCCGATCACCCTCGAGGTGGTCCGCAACGCCCTGGTCGGCATCGCGGAGGAGGCGGGAGCGGCTCTGCGCCGCACGGCCTACTCCCCCAACATCAAGGAACGGATCGACTGCTCGACCGCGGTGTTCGATGGGCAGGGCCGGATGGTGGCCCAGGCCGAGCACATCCCCGTCCACCTCGGCTCCATGCCGATGTCGGTCGCTGCGGCCCGGGAGGTGTTCCCCACCCTCGATCCGGGCGACCAGGTGCTGGTCTCCGACCCGTACGCCGGCGGGACCCACCTGCCGGACTGGACCCTGATCGCCCCGATCCACGATGCCGAGGGGCAGCTGCTCGGCTACGCGGCCAACCGGGCCCACCACTCGGACGTCGGCGGGTCCGCGCCGGGCTCGATGCCCGCGGGCGCGACGGACATCTTCGCCGAGGGGCTGCGGATCCCGCCGGTGAAGCTCGCCGTGGCGGGCGAGGAGTCCCGCGATCTCGTCGCCATGCTGCTCGCCAACACGCGCACCCCGCGGGAGCGCCTCGGCGATCTGCGGGCACAGATCGGCGCCAACCGTCTGACCGCCCGCCGGGTCACCGAACTGGCGGGCGAGCTCGGCGTCGACGGGCTGCAGGCGGCGATGGCCGCCACGCTGGCGCATGCGGAACGGGCGGTGATCGCCGCGATCCGGGAGCTGCCGCAGGGCACCGCCCGCTTCACCGATGTGATGGATGGCGACGGCACCGGCGTCGGCCCGATCGAGCTGCACGTGGAGCTGACGCTCGCGGACGGGCACGTCACCGTGGACCTGACCGGGTGCGCCGCGCAGGTGCCCGGCGGCGTGAACGCGCCGCTGGCCGTGACCGTGTCCGCCGCCGTGTACGCCCTGCGGGCCGTGGTCGCACCGCAGGTCCCCGCCAACGACGGCGTCCGCCGCGCCCTGACGGTCCGCACCACCCCCGGCACGATCGTGGATGCCCGCGCACCGGCCTCGGTCGCCGCCGCCAACGTGGAGACCTCGCAGCGCATCGTCGACGTGCTGCTCGGCGCCTTCGCGGTGCTGGCACCGGACCGGGTCGGCGCCGCCAGCCAGGGCACCATGAACAACACCCTGTTCGGGGGCACCGACCCGCGCACCGGCGAGGCGTTCACCTACTACGAGACGCTCGGCGGCGGGATGGGTGCCGGGCCCTGGGGTCCGGGTGCCAGCGGGATCCAGTCGCACATGACGAACACGAAGAACACCCCCGTGGAGGCGTTCGAACTGGCCTACCCGCTCCGGGTCGTCGAGTACCGGCTCCGCGACGGCTCGGGCGGTGACGGTGCGCACCGTGGGGGGATGGGCCTGCGCCGCGTGCTGGAGGTCGACACCGACGATGCGCACGCGTCGCTCATCACCGAGCGCCGCGACCACGCGCCCTGGGGCGCGGCCGGTGGCGGCCCGGGGGCGGTGGGCCGCAACGCCGTGCGCCGCGCGGGCGAGGCCGAGGAGCGCCCCCTGCCCGCGAAGGTCTCGCTGCGGCTGTCACGGGGGGACCGGCTGATCGTGGAGACACCCGGCGGTGGGGGATACGGTCCCGGGTCCGACGAGCCGGGCGACCAGGAGGTCCCGGACTCGTGACCTGACCGCACGACCACAGGAGCCGCAGATGGCCGCCGGATCGCAGATGCTCGAGCTCGGGACCCCCGCACCGCCCTTCGCGCTGACCGAGGTGACCACGGGCGAGCAGGTCACCCTCGAGGACGTCGCCGAGGCGCCCGTGCTGCTCGTGGCCTTCCTGTGCAAGCACTGCCCGTACGTCGTGCACGTCCAGGAGGGCTTCGCGGCGCTCGCCCGCGAGTACCAGGCCCGAGGCGTCGCCGTGATCGGGATCGGCTCGAACGACCCCGGCGTGTCCCCCGACGACACCCCGGAGGGGCTCGCGGAACAGAAGCAGCAGATCGGCTTCGAGTTCCCCTACCTCTTCGACGCCGACCAGTCCGTCGCGATGGCCTACCACGCGGCCTGCACCCCGGACTTCTTCGTCTTCGATGCCGCCCGGACGCTCGCCTACCGGGGGCGCATGGACGCGAGCCGGCCGAAGACCGACGTCGAGGTGACCGGCGCGGACCTGCGGGCCGCGCTCGACGCCCTGCTCGCCGGGCAGCCCGCGCCGAGCGAGCAGTTCCCTTCCATGGGCTGCTCCATCAAGTGGGCGCCGGGCAACGAGCCGGCCTGAGCGGCCGCCTACGGCTCGACGATGCGCGCGGCGATCGTGCGGGCCTGCTCGAGCCGCGCCTCGTCGACGAACACCCGGGTCCCCCACTCGCCCGCGAACAGGGCCCGGGTGAAGCGCCCGCCGCTCTTGACCCACCAGGTGATCCCCGCGTCCTCGAGGCGGGCGACGATGCGCTCCGCGTTGTCGTCGGTGAACTGCCCCAGCAGCACGGTGGATGGTTGGTCCGACATGGCCGACCGATCGTCTCGGGGAGCGGCGCCGCGAGCGGGGCGCGTGGCCGGCTGCCCGTCGACGTGACGGGCCAGGGTGCCACGTCGTTCAGGCCGTGGCCCCCAGTCGCCACACCCGCGCCGCAGCGCGCTCGGTCGCCGGGATGCGCAGGCGGCCCTCGCGCACGGTGACCCGCGCCTGGTCGGTCATCGGCTCCAGGGTCCGCGCCCCCAGCACCTCGGCGTCGAGGTCGAAGGCTCCGGTCTGCTGCCGCGCGAGTACCACCAGCACCTGCTCGTCGGGGTGCAGCCGCAGGTAGGCGATCACGTCGTCGTCGAGGTGCACCCAGCGCAGGCCACCGCGGCGCAGCGCCGGTGAGCCGGCCCGCATCCGCAGCAGCCGACGGACGAGGTCGTGGGTGTCGTGGTCCCACGCGTCCGGATCCCAGGGCATGGGCTGGCGCGTGAGCACGTCGGCTGCGCCCGTCCCGCCCGCCCGAGCGTCGGGGTCCGCGGCCGGCAGGGCTCCGCCGAGTCCGACCTCGTCGCCGTAGAACAGCGACGGGACCCCCGCGAAGGTCAGCAGCCAGGTGAGCCCCACGTGGCGACGGTCACGGTCGCCGGCCACGAAGGCCCAGCGCAGCGTGTCGTGCGACCCGAGCAGCGTCATGCCGTGGATCACGCTGCGCCAGGGGATCTGGCCGCGCACCAGGTCGATCATCCGCGCGACCTCGCGACCACCGCGCCGGCGCACCGGGGCCGGCCCGCCGAGCAGGTGCACGTCGCGCCCGGGTGCCACCAACCAGCTCCACACGGGACGGGTGAAGCCGGCGTAGTCCATCGTCCCGTGCCACCCCTCCCCCTGCAGGTCCACGGTCGCGTCGTGGCAGTGCTCGGCCAGCAGGTACCGGTCGTCGCCGACGGCACGTACGGTCGCGAGCAGCGCGCGTTGCAGGTCGTGGGCGAGGTCGGTCGCGCCCTGCCGGCCGGCCATGTTCGCCGCGTCGATACGCCAGCCGTCGAGGTGGAAGGGCGCGTCGAGGTAGCGGGCCGCCACCGAGCCCGGCCCGTCGTAGAGCCTGGCCCGCAACGCCGGGGAGCGGTGGTCGAACTTCGGCAGCGTCGTCACCCCCTGCCACGCGTGGTAGCGGTGGGGGTGCTCGATGAAGTGGTAGTAGCCCGCCTCCTCGCTGGCGGCGTCCGCCTGGGCGGCGAGGAACCACGGGTGGGTCGATCCGGAGTGGTTGAGGGTCAGGTCCCCGATGAGGACCAGGCCACGCGCGTGCAGGGCCGCGCTGAGCTCGGCCAGCCCCGCGTCACCGCCCAGGAAGGCATCGACCGCATCGAAGGACGCGGCGGCGTAGCGGTGGTTCTCGATCGACGGGAAGATCGGGGTCAGGTAGACCCCGCTGACGCCGAGGTGGGTGAGGTGTTCGAGGCGCTGCACGATCCCGAGCAGGTCACCGCCGTAGAGCTGGTGCATCGAGGCCGGGTAGCTGGTGGCGACCGGCTCGTCCCAGGCCGCCGGTTCCGCCCAGCTCGGCCAGTCCTCGCTCGCCCCACCCCGGGCGAAACGGTCCGGGAAGATCTGGTACAGCGCCGCGTCGGCCACCCACCTCGGTGGGGCAGGTTGGGCGCACAGCGCGAAGTCCCAGGTGTCGGGGACCTCGTGCTCGACGGTCCCGGCCTGGGTCAGCCACCTCGTGCCGCCCGCGCCGTCCAGCTCGAAGCGGTAGCGCTGGGTCGGGGTGACCTGGTGGACCTCGGCCTCGTAGACGTCGACCGCGGTCCCTCGACCGACGCGTCGGGCCGGGCGGTGGACCGGTTCGCCGTCCTCGACCGCCCGGACGTGGACCCGATCCACCTGCGCCGCGTGCGGGACGGACACGCGCACCCGCGTCCGCGCCCCGATCGGTGGCGTGGCCACGACCTGGTCCGCCGGGGTGTCGACGTGGGCCGGGCTGCCGTCGTGGTGGGCACGCAGGAGTTCCTCGGCCATGTGGCTCAGCCCTTCACGCCGCCGGCGGTCAGCCCCGAGACGACCCAGCGCTGCAGGAACAGGAACAGCAGCAGGGTGGGGATCGACCCGATCAGCGCGCCCCCGGCGAAGGGTCCCCACTGCTGGCCGTAGTTCTGGTCGATGAAGCGGAACAGCCCCGTCGCCAGGGTCTGGTTGGCGTCCGCCTGCCCGAGCAGGATCGAGGCGAGGATGAACTCGTTGAACAGGAAGATGAAGGACAGCAGCCCGGCGACGACCAGGATCGGCGCCGACAGCGGCAGGATGATGCGCACGAACACCTGCCCGTGGGTCGCCCCGTCCACGACCGCCGACTCGTCGAGCTCGATCGGGATGGTGTCGAAGAAGCCCTTCATGAGCCACGTGTTGGTCCCCAACGCGCCGCCGAGGTAGACGAGGAAGAGCCCGAGGCGGGTCCCGAAGCCCATGAAGGGGAAGTACCCGGCGACGTTGACCAGGAACAGGAAGATGGCGACGTTGGCGAGCAGCTGCGGGAACATCTGCACCAGCAGGATCGCGAGCAACCCCGGTCGCCGGCCGGCGAAGCGCAGGCGGGAGAACGCGTAGGCCGCCATCGCGGACAGGAACATGTTCGCCAGGGCGGCGCCGCCGGCGATCACCAGCGAGTTCTGCATCCAGGTCCAGAACATGGTGCGGTCGAACAGCGTCACGTAGTTCTGCAGCGTGACCTCGCGCGGGAGCAGCTGCGCCCCCGAGAGGGTCGCCGTGGGCGAGACCGACGCCAGCGCCACGAAGTACACCGGCAGCAGCGCGAAGCCGACCCCGGCGAGGGCGACGAGGTAGCGCCACCCGACCTCCCGCCACCACCGGCGTCCGCGGGGTGAGCGGCGGGTGACGAGCACGGGCGTGGCGGCCGCGGCATCGAGGTCGATCGGCCCCGTCACGGGCTGACCACCGGCGGGTGGGTTCATGGCCGTCATCGGTTGACCTCCTCGAGCACGGCGGTGCGTCTGAAGCCGATCCAACTGAAGACCGCGACCAGCAGGAAGATGATCGACGACACCGCCGCCGCCAGCCCGAAGTCCTGCCCGCGTCCGCCCTGGAAGGCCAGCCGGTAGCTGTAGCTGATCAGGATGTCGGTGTGCCCGGCCGGGGTGAGCGTGCCCTGGATCGGCGGGCCTCCCCCGGTCAGCAGGAACACGACGTTGAAGTTGTTGAAGTTGAACGCGAACGACGCGATGAGCAGGGGCCCGACCGCGACGAGCAGCAGCGGCATCGTGATCTGCCGCAGGATCTGCCAGCCGGAGGCCCCGTCGACGCGGGCCGCCTCCTTGACGTCCTCGGGCATCGCCTGCAGGGCGCCGGTGGTGATCAGGAACATGTAGCCGAAGCCCAGCCACAGGTTGACGAGCAGCACGGAGAACTTCGGCAGCGCACCCGCGTAGGCCTGGCTGGTGAGCCACGGCACCGACAGGTTGAACATCCGGTTGATCGGGCCGAACGAGGTGTTGAGCAGCCCCTGCCAGATGAGCGCCGTCATGAACGAGGGCAGGGCGTAGGGGATGATCAGCAGCGAACGGGTCGTGCGCCGCAGCTTCATGCGCGGATCGTTGAGCGCCAGCGCGAGCCCGAGCCCCATCACGAACGTGCTGACGACGCTCAGCACGGCGAACGCGAAGGTCCACAGGAACACCCGCAGGAAGGGCCCGCGGATCGCCGGGGAGGTCAGGACCTCCTGGTAGTTGGCGAACCCGATCACCTCGCGGAAGCCGGGTCGCAGGGTCGCGCCATCGGCGGAGGTGTACACGCCGTCGACCGGCCGGTACTCCGTGCCGTCGCTCACGTCGACGATCACGTCACGGTCGGCGTCGTAGTCGAAGCGGGCGATGGCCACGGCCGCCGAGGAGAACGTCTGCACGCTGATGGCCTCGGCCTGCGCGCCCTCGTCGATCAGGTCGGGATCGTCGATCGGGACGGCGAAGGCGAGCACCTCGGCCTCGCGCTGCCCGGCCTCACCGAGGGTCAGTGGCCGGAACCGGTCGGCGATGACCCGCTCGATGCCCTCCCCGGTGATGTCGGCCTCGGCGAGCTCCTCGAGCCCGTCCCCGGTGCCGAGCAGGAGCTGGCCGTCGTCGGGATCGACGAGCAGGAGCCCGAGCTCGTCGGTGTCGATGTCGACCAGCGGCGTGGCGCCGTAGCGGGTCGCGCCCTCGGGCACCGTGATGCCATCGGCGATGATCCGGCTCACGGCCTGACTCTGGTTGAGCACGTTGCCGGTGCCGTAGTTCGTGAAGCCGATGAAGCCGGTGTACAGGACCGGGTAGACCTGGAAGATCAGCAGCGCGATGGTGCCCGGGATGAGGAACTTCATCGGCAGCGCGCGCTTGGACAGGTAGATCACGTCGAGCGCCAGCGTGGCGGTGATCACCACGACCAGCGGGGTCCACTGACGCAGCGGCAGCAGCGTGAGGATCGCGTACAGCGTGAGCGCGTTGACGACGCCCAGGAAGAGCAGCTTCAGCAGCAGTCCCACGGGACTGCCGGCGCCGACCCGCTCCGCGAGCTTGTCGACGAACGTGACCCTGGGCGCGGCGGGGCTGGACATCGCGCTCTCCCTTGCAGCGGCGAGGAGGTGGTCACACTTACGGTACTACGGGGGGGACGGGGTGTGCGCCGCTGGTTATCCGCACGGCAATGGGGCCCGGGGGTGCGCGGCGGGGCGGGGCGGGGGGGGGGGGGGCGGTGCCACCCCGCCCCGTCATCGTGCGATCGACTCGGTCAGCCGATGAGGTTGCGGATCTGGTCCGCGGCCTCCTGGAACGCCGCCTCCGGATCGTTCCCGGAGTTGATGTTCGTGTAGGCGTTGGTCCACGCCTCCCAGACCGAACCCATCGCGGGGATCGCGGGCATCGGCGCACCGGTCTCACCGGCGGCACCGAACCCGGCCACGATCGGGTCGTCCTGGACCTGCTCGAAGGCGCTGATCAGGGCCGGCGGACGGTTCCCCGCCTCGTAGAGCTCGAGCTGCGCGTCGTCGGTGCCCATGAAGTCGAGCACGAAGGTGCGAGCAGCCAGCTCGTTCTCCGCGAAGGAGGAGACGAAGAAGCCCTGCACCCCGACGAACGGACCGGGCGCGTTGCCGTCGATCGTCGGGAAGGGCTCGACCACGAAGTCGACGCCACCGAAGTCACCGAGCGCCCACGGGCCGGTCACGGCGAAGGGGGTCTCGCCGTTGGCGAAGGAGTTGATCATGACGTCGTAGTCGACGTCCGGGTTGACGAAGCCGACGTCGTACATCTCGCCGAACAGCTCGGCGGCACGCAGCCCACCCTCGGTGTCGAGGCCGAGGTCATCGGCGTTGTAGGAACCGTCGTCCTCCTGACCGAACACGTAGCCACCGGCACCGGTGACGACCCAGTAGTTGTGGAACGGGTCGTTCTGCTGCCAGCCGACCGGGAGCTCCGCGTCGCCGGACTCGACGAGGCCGAGACCGACCTCCCACATGTCCTCGAGCGTCTCGGGACGCTCCGGCGCCAGTTCCGTGTTGCGGATGAGCGCGATGTTCTCGATGGAGTACGGCAGGCCGTAGTTGGTGCCCTCGTAGGCGAACGCCTGCAGCGCCACCTCGAGGTAGTCGTCGGACGCACCAGCGAGGTCGAGCGGCGCGACCACGCCGTTCTCGACGAGCTCACCGAGCCAGTCGTGGGCGCCGATGAACACGTCCGGGCCCTGGCCGGCCGGACCCTGGATCGAGACGTTGTCGCGGATCTGGTCGAAGGCGACCTCCTGGACCGCGACGGTGATGCCCTGCTCCTCGCCGAAGCGCTCGGCGAAGGGCTCGATGACCGGGCGACGGGTGTCGTCGGCCCAGATCACGAGGTCGGCGTCCGCACGCACGGGAGCGGCTTCCTCCTCCTCGCCCTCGTCGCCTTCGTCCTCCTCGGGGGCCTCGTCCTCGCCCTCGTCCTCTTCCTCGACGTCTACCTCGTCGGGCGTGGCCTCCGGCTCGTCCCCCGGCTCATCGGCGCCGCAAGCGGCGAGCACGAGCGCAGCGATCGAGACGAGGGCGGCCCACTTCGTGGATCGCTTCATCTGGGTGTTCTCCCTGGAGTCGTCGGACGGCATGTGCACGTCCTGGTCTTCGAACCGTCACCATATTGCAACGGCTTGCAGGTCATTGTCAATATTTCCCGCAAACTGTTGCAGGGCCGAAGGTCCCGTACTATCGTCGAGGGGCGGATCCAGTCGTGGATCAGCCGTGTGGACGGGGCCGGACCGAGGGCAGTGCTGTGAAACCGCGGCTCAAGCACGTCGCAGACCATGCCGGCGTCAGCCAGGCGACGGTGAGCCGCGTCCTCAACGGCAAACCCGGCGTCGCCGAGGAGACCCGCCAGGCCGTCGAGCGGGCGATCGCACAGCTCGGGTACGAGCACGGTCGACTGCGCCAGGCGCGCAGGACCGGCCTCGTCGGGCTCATCGTCCCGGAGCTCGACAACCCGGTGTTCCCCCGGTTCGCGCAGGCCATCGAGTCACGGCTCGCCAGCGAGGACCTCACGACCCTGCTGTGCACCTCGACGCCCGCGGGGATGGGTGAGTCCGAGTACCTCGACGTGCTGCTCGATCACCAGGTCACCGGGATCGTCATCATCTCCGGCCACCACGTGGACCTCAGCGCCGACGACGACGCCTACCGGCGGCTCGGACAGCTCGGGATCCCGCTCGTGCTGGTCAACGGCCGGGATGCGGAGCTACCGGTCGCCGCGGTCACGGTCGACCACCGTGAGGTCACCAAGCTCGCGGTCGCCCACCTCGCCTCGTTGGGTCACGAGCGCATCGGGCTGGCGCTCGGGCCGCGCCGGTACCTCACCGCCGATCACCTGCTCGAGGGCTACCGCACCGGGCTGGAGATCGCGGGACTCCCCTACCGCGACGAACTCGTCGAGGACACCCTCTACGGCATCGAGGGAGGTCACGCCTGCGGGGGTCGGCTCCTGCAGCGCGGCGCGACCGCGGTGACCTGCGCCAGCGACCGCATGGCACTCGGGGTCATCCGGGCCGCACGGGAGCTGGGCCTGGAGGTACCCGACGACATCTCCGTGATCGGCTTCGACGATGCCGGTCCGAACGCGTTCGTCGACCCCCCGTTGACCAGCGTGCAGCAGCCGTTCGAGGCGATGGCCGCGGCCATCGTGCAGTTGCTGACCGACCAGATCGCCGGCTGGGCGTCGACCACGGAACTGACCTTCCGTCCGCAGCTGGTGGTCCGGGGTTCGACGGCGACCGCGGTGCCCAACCCGTACCCGGTCGAGGACGGTTCGGTCGCGGACGAGGCAGCCACGGACGAGGCAGCCACGGACGATCAGCAGCCGAGCGCCGCGCCCTCTGCCCGGGGGTCGGTCGCGACGGCGTAGCCCGCGGCCGTGCGCGCGATCGCGTGCGCGTGCCCGGCGTGGTGGTCGAACGCCCCGATCGAACGCACGCGGTGCCCGCGATCGACGAGCGCCGCGATGTCACCGGCGGGGAACCGGTCCTCGAGCGCGACGGACCCGTCGGCGACATCGACGACGAAGCGGGGCGCGGTCAGCGCCTGCTGCAGCTCGCAGCCCTCGTCGAGCAGCCGGGCCAGCACCTGCAGGTGGATCTGCGGCTGCGCGTCGCCGCCCATGGTGCCGAACACGAGCCACGGCTCGCCGTCACGTCGTGCGAGCGCCGGGATCAGGGTGTGGACCGGCCGGCGGCGGGGTCCGATGGTGGAGGCGTGGTCGCCGTCGAGCCGGAAGTGGGCCCCCCGGTCGTGCAGACCGATCCCGGTCCCGGGTACGACGACCCCGGAGCCGAACCCGACGAAGTTGGACTGGATCAGGCTCACCTGCCGGCCGTCGGCGTCGGTGGCACACAGGTAGGCGGTGCCGCCGGGGGCCGGTCGTGTCGGCGGCCACGGACCGGCCGCGGCATCGTCGATGCGGGCCGCGATCGCGGCCAGTCGATCGGAGGCCAGCAGCTCGTCGACGCGGACCCGCATCAGGTCCGGGTCGCCGAGGAACTCCCCACGGTCGGCCATGGCGGCCCGCACCGCCTCGATCTGCCGGTGCAGCGCGAGCCCGGGATCGCTCGCCGCGTCGCCGAGCGCATCGAGCACGCCGAGCGCGCTCAACGCGGTGACCCCCTGCGTCGGTGGCGGGAGCTCGAGCACCTCGACGTCGCGGAAGGTGTGGGTGATCGTGCCGACGTCCTCCACCGCGTGCTCGGCGAGGTCCTGCGGGGTCATCGTCGAGCCGCCCTGCTGCAGGGTCTCGACGATGCGGGCACCGAGGGACCCGCGGTAGAACGCGTCCGGACCATCCTCGGCGAGCGCGGCGAGCGTGGCGGCGAGGTCGGCCTGGACGAAGCGCCGGCCGGCACGCATGCGACCGTAGGTCGCCGCCCAGGGCTCGTGACGCTCGAACCGGGCGCGGGCCCGATCGACGTGCGCCGCGGCGTGGGGTGACACCTCGAAGCCATCGCGTGCCAGCGCGATGGCTGGTTGGGCCAAGCTCCCGAACGAACGCGTCCCGAAGCGCTCCAGCAGGTCGAACCACCCGGCGACCGCTCCGGGGACGGTCACCGGGAGCGCGCCGAACATCGGCATCCCGTCCGTACCCGGGAAGCTGACCGCCGGATCGCCGTGGCCGTCCGCGATGGCCGCGCGGATCGCGTCGGGGGTCGCTGCCGCCGGCGCGCGACCGGTGCTGGTCAACCCGTGGACCGCGCCGTCGTCGACCATCGCGAGCAGGTCCCCGCCCACCCCGCAGTGGTAGGGCGTCACCACGGCCAACACGAGGTTGGCGGCGACCGCGGCGTCGACGGCGTTCCCGCCCGTGATGAGGACCCCGAGGCCCGCCGACGATGCCAGGTGGTGCGGGGTCGCGATCGCCGCGTTCGGGGCGTACCGGGCGGTGTCCATCAGCAGGCTCCAGGCATCGGGGTCCCCGCACGGGTCGCGTCCGGGTCGGTCCGGGGGCGTGACGGGCCGCGGGGCCCGACGAGCCTAGAGGGGTGCGCCGCGGGCGCTCATCGGCGGGGGGCCCGACACGAGCGGGCAGCCGGCCCAGGCGGCGGACCCACGCGCCCGGACCGGGGACCCGACGCCGTGGTCAGTTCCCGAACGGCGGGTTCGGGGCGACCGGGATGTGCGAGCCCTCGAACTCCCGATCGTGGTAGTCGTCGACCGACTCCGTGCGGCGCTTCGCCAGCTGGTCGACGAGGATGCCTGCCACCACCCCGGCGGCGGCGACGGCGGCGATCCCGAGCGGCGGCATGGACGGACTCCTCGGTCATGGTGCGGTGTGCGGTGCGGGCGCGTCACCGGGGCGCGGGTCGCGTCGCCGTGCACCGGCGCGGACCCGCTGGCCGCCTCGGGGAGGTCGCCTCCGGAGAGATGCCCGTGACGAGCATCTTGGCGGCCGCTCACGCGCCGGACCACCGACCATCGACGCCGCCTCGGTCACCCGGTCACCGTCCGAACGTCGGTGTCCCACCCCGCCCGTAGGGTCGCGTCCACGGCACGCGGCGACGACATCGCCGGCGACGGGGACCACCCCGTCATCGCTCGACCTGCGACGCCAGCCGTGCCTCGACCGTCACCGGGGGCGAGGAACGTGGGAGGGATGCCGACACGACGACGCTACGACGAGACCACCTTCCGGCAGGTGCTCGAGGACCCTGCCGTGACAACCATCGCGGAGATCTGCCGGCGTCTGGGCATCGTGCCCTGCGGAGGGAACTACGAGAGCATCCGACGCTACGCAGACCAGCTGGGACTCGGCGATCGGGTGTCCACGCGCACGCCGAGATACGCGAGCTCCCGGAGGACGCCGTGGCGCGAGGAGCCCGAGGAGTTCCGCCGGATCTGTGGCTCGGCGCGATCCATCGCGGCCATCCTGTCCGCGTTCGGCGTGACGTCTCGTTCCGCGTGGACGTACGAAACGGTGCGCCGCGATGCCCGAGCGCTCGGGATCGACCTGGCCGCGCTCCCAGGACAGGCCTGGGCGCGTGGCCGCCCGCGCCTCGATCAGCGGCGCCCGATCGAGGAGCTCGGTCGGGGCACCTCCCTGGCCGCCCTGAAGCTCCGCTTGTTGGAGTCCGGCCGCCTGCCGCACCGGTGCCAGGGCTGCTCGCTCAGCGAGTGGCTCGACGGACCCATCCCACTGGAGTTCGATCACATCGACGGTGACCGCCGGAACAACGACCCGACCAACCTCCGCCTGCTGTGTCCGAACTGCCATGCGCTCACGCCGACGTACCGGGGCAGGAACATCGGACGCTACGACTGACCGCGTCCGAGCCGGGGCGCTTACCATCCGCCTCACGCGCGGGCGTGCTGGAATCGGTAGACAGAGGCAACTTAAAATTGCCCGGGCTGACGCCCATGTGGGTTCGAGTCCCACCGCCCGCACGGCGACCAGCTCGACGATCACCGGTCCGTGGGAGCCTGGTCGACCTGGCCCTGGTCGGGCGTGCCGGCGTCGCTGGCGCGCTCGCCGTCGGTGAGGCGGATCAGCGGTCCCTGGCCGAACGGGGAGGCCTCGAGCCCGACCCCGACCAAGCGCCAGGCGTTGGCCGGGATCCCGACATCGGCGAGGTAGAGGTCGCCGACGTAGGGGTGGGTGATCGCCGGTTGCATCCCCCGGGTCGGCAGGCCGAGCGCCACGGTGACGTCCGCGGTGACACACGGACCCCGCAGCCCGTCGTCCGCGGACAGCCCGCTCGGCAGGTCCAACGCGATCACCGGGACGTCGTGGCGCTGCAGCCAGGACGCTGCTCGCTCGGGCAGGTCCCGCAGCGGCGGCTCCCCACCGACACCCAGCATGGCGTCGATCACGAGCTCCCCCGGCCCACGTTGCTCGGTGAGCCCGTGCCGCTCGACGTCGAGCACCTCGACGTCGCTGGCCCGCAGGACGTGCGTCTGCTGCGGGTAGCGGGGCGCGCCGACGGTGATCACCTCGACCTCGGCCCCCGCGGCGAGCAGCAGCCGCGCGGCCGCCAGCCCGCCAGCGCCGTTGCTCGACGGTCCGGCCAGGACCGTGACCCGCGTCGCGGTCAGGTCGCCATCGACGAGACGGCGAGCCGCGTGCGCCACGGCCCGTCCCGCGTGCTCCGCCCGTGTCAGGGTGCCGACACCGCGTGCCGCGAGCCACCTGCGCACCGCCCGCGTCGAGGCTGCGTCGACGTGCACCAGGGAACGCTGCGCGACCGCCGGGAGCTCACCCTCCAGCCGGGCGCGCCGATCCCAGGACGGGGCCGTCTCCCACGGGCGCACGGTGCGGTCGTCCCCGAGGTCCTCGGGGCGCTGCCCGTCCCGCCAACCCGGCACCGCCGTCTCCAGCAGGACCGCGAGCACGACCGCGGTCGCGCCCCACACCAGGTCGTGCTCGAGCTGCCAGGCCCAGGTCGACCCGCCGTTCGACACGGGCACCTGGCGCCACCGATCCCGCTCGAGGAACCGCGCCAGGGGCACCCGCAGGACCTCGTCGACCTCCCACGGGTTCTCGGTCAGTTCGTGCGGCCGGTCCCACCGGGCGACGACCGGCACCACCCAGAACCGGGACGGCGGGATGTAGAACCGCGGTCCGGTCCCGACGAACGACGCGGAGGCGGGGTCGAGCGCGATCTCCTCCGCCGCCTCGCGGAACGCCGCCTGCTCGACGCTCTCCCCGGGATCGAGCCGGCCACCGGGGAACGACACCTGCCCAGGGTGCGATCGCAGATCGTGACGTCGACGCGTCAGCACGACGACGGGGCCCTCGTCCCCGTCGGCGAGCAGCACGAGCACGCCACCGGCGCGCGCGTTGGCCGGTGGCGTGCGGACCTCCTCGTCCACCTCGTCGAGCGCCGCTCGCAACCGGGACCAGAACGGGCCGCTCGCCAGGCGTTCATCCATCCGCGGACCCCTCCGGTGCATCCACGCGGTGCCCGGGGAAGATGTGGAACTGGGCCGTGATGCGTGCCACGTCCGGCGGCTCCGGACGCTCACGGGTCGCGGCGACGTGCCGATCGATCACGGCCATCACCTCGTCACGGAGCTCCTGCATCTCCTGCGCGGTGCCGACGAACCGGGACATCGTGCTCACGGAGCCGTCGATCCACGACTCGTCCCACTCCAGCCCGTGCTCGAACCACCGGAGCAGCGGGCGGGCGTAGCCGTCGTAGAGCTCCCCCCGCACCGACCGCAGGGCGGCGGTCGCCGCGGGATCGTCCCGGAAGCGACGGGCGTCGAGGTTGAACCCACCGGGCCGGACCCGCCAGTAGCGGTCCCGTCGCGTCCCACGGTCCGGGTCCTCCTCGATGAACCCGTGGTCGGCGAGCTGCCGCAGGTGGTAGCTGGTCGTGCCGCTCGACTCGTCGATCCGTGCCCCGAGCTGCGACGCCGTGGCCGGCCCCTCCTCGCTCAGTAGGCCGTACATCCGGACGCGCAACGGGTGGGCGAGCGCCTTGAGCTTGCCCGCGTCGACCGGCATCGGCGTCGCCATGCCTGGCCGCTCGGCGGGCCCTGACGCCTTGCGGTCGTTCACGACGGACTCCTCGGGCGTGGGCCGATCGATCGGCGGAACTCGGGCGAGGGCCGTCGACGCACCGACCGGACGCTGTCCCTCGGATGACCGGACGGCGGCGACGTGCCCGCCGGCCGCAGGGTAGCGGGCGACTGCAGAGAAACATTTGCAGTTCCCTAACTGCCGAGTTATCTTTGCAGAAGTTTCTCTGCAGTCTGTCCCGGGAGGACCCCATGACCCGCCTCGGCCCCCGCTTCCACCGCCTCTGGGGCGCGTCCACGGGCTCCAACCTCGCCGACGGGTTGCTGCTCGTCGGTGTCCCGCTCGTCGCGGTCGAGCTCACCCGCAACCCGCTGGCGATCTCCGGGCTCCAGGTGGCTGCCACGCTGCCCTGGCTGCTGCTGGCGCTCCCGGTCGGCGTCCTCGCCGACCGTCGGGACCGACGACGCCTGATCATCGCCGCGAACGTCGGACGCGCCACGCTGATCGGGCTGCTCGGCCTGGTGCTGCTCTCCGGGACCGCCAGCATGGGGCTGCTCTACCTCGTCGTGCTGTCCTTCGGTATCGGCGAGGTGGTGAGCGACACCACCGCGCAGTCGCTGCTGCCCGACCTGGTCGACGCGGAGCAGCTCAGTACGGCCAACGGCCGTCTGATCGGCGCCCAGACGGTGATGAACAACTTCGTGGGTGCGCCGCTGGCCGGCGTGCTCGTCTCGGTGTCGGCTGCGTCGGTGGTCCTGGGGCCCGCGGCGCTCTACCTCCTGGCCGCCGTGCTGCTGGTGCCGATGGCGGGGTCGTACCGACCGCCGCGGCGAGCCGAGGCAACGGTCCGGACCGACATCGCGGAGGGCATCCGGACCCTGTGGGAGCGACCGGTGCTGCGGGCGTTGGCCGCGCTCGGCAGCATGCTCAACCTCTCGAGCGCCGCCTACTTCAGCGTCTTCGTCCTCTTCGCGGTCGGCGAGGAGTCCCCGATGGGCCTCGAGCAGTGGGCGTACGGGCTGCTCGCAGCGCTGCTCGCCGCGGGCGCGGTCGCCGGTTCGTTGGTGGCCGGCTGGCTCACCGCGCGCATCGGGCCCCGGCGCGTGCTGATCGGGTCGGTGACCACCTTCGGGTTCGCGATGGCCATCCCCGTGGTCACCGCCGAGGTGGTCCCGGTCGGCGTGATGGCGGTGGCGCTCGGTGCGGCCTCCACGCTGTGCAACGTCACGGTCGTCTCGGCCCGTCAGACCATCGTGCCCCGCGAGGTCCTCGGGCGCGTCAACAGCGCCTTCCGCCTGCTCGTGATCGGCTCGGCGCCGATCGGCGCAGCGCTCGGCGGCGTGATCGCCGGCAGCGTGGGTCTGCGGCCGCTGTTCGCCGTCGCCGCGGCGATGCAGCTCGTCGCGTTGGCGCTGTGTCAGGGACCGATCCGCGACGCCGCGTTGCGGGCGGCGCCGGCGCCGACGCCGACCGGGGATCTCACGCACACCGGCTGAACGTCGGCAACGGCCGGTCGAGCCGCGACGCGTCAGACGAACGACGCGCCAGACGAACGACGCGTCAGGCGAGCGAGGCCGCGAGCCCGTCCAGGCTGTCCGACTCGCTGACGATGACCTCGTCGAACCCGTACCGACGGACGATCTCCGCCAGCACGATGGCGCCGCCGTGGATCACCTCGGCGCGGCCCGGTTGCATCGGGCCCAGCCCCTGACGGGCGGACAGGGGTTGCGCGGCGAGCATCGCGGCGAGGTCGACGACCGCCGCGGCCGGGATCCGGGTCGCGTGGATCGCCGCTTCCTCGTAGGTGTCGAGACCGAGGTGGAGCGCACCGAGGGTCGTGGCGGTCCCGGCGACGGCGATGAGCGCGGCCGCGTCGCCGACGGCGGTGCCCTGCGTGGTGAGCGCCGCGTCCCCTTCGTCCAGCCTGGCAGTGACGAACTCCCGCGCCTGGTGGACCTCGACGGCGGAGGGCGGGTCGTCCGCGAGGCACCGTTCGGTCAGTCGGACGCAGCCGAGCTGGAGCGACACGCTCCCCGCGATCGCGCCGTCGGGGGTCCCGACGATCAGCTCGGTGGATCCCCCGCCGATGTCGACGACCGCGCTCGGCGCTGCGACGTCCACGGCGCCCGTCGCACCGCCGAAGGACAGTGCCGCCTCCTCGGTCCCGGACAGGACCTCCGCGTCCACCCCCGTCGCCGCACGGACCGCGTCGAAGAACCGGTCGCGGTCGCTCGCGTCCCGGACCGCCGAGGTGGCCGCGATCCGGACGCGGTCGTCCACTCCGTGTGCACGCCAGATGTCCCGGTAGCCCGCGATGGTCGCGACGGTGCGCTCGAGCGCGTCGTCGTCGAGCCGCCCGGTGCGGTCCACGCCCTGCGCGAGCCGGGTGACGGTCATCTCGCGGGTGACGCGCGCCCCGTCGCCGTCGACGACGAGCAGACGCACCGAGTTGGACCCGACATCGACCGCGGCACGGGGAGAGGACATCTTCGAGCTCCGGTTGGGACGCGCCAGCGGCGTCGACGGGGTATGCGACGGATTCGGACGACGACGCCGACCTGGACGTGCGGCGGGCGGCCGCGCCGCTGCCGCGATGCGCCACGCCCACGCGCGCCACCGGCCCCCGCAGGGCGGCCGGCCAGTCACGGCGCAACCGGGCGGCCGCGCGTGTCAGGAGCTCGCGTCGTCCTCGGTCGGTGCGGCGCCCGGCACGTCCACGCAGGGTCCCGCGCACGGCAACGGGGTCGCGGCGCCGATCGTCCACGCCCCGATCGGGTTGTCCCCGGTGGCGAGGTGGTGCGCCGCGTGGACGTGGAGACACTTGATGTGTCCAGGCATGCCCCCAGCGCCGGGGTCACCATCCAGCGGTGCACCGAGCTCGTCCCGGAACGCGACGTAGCGCTCGTGCCCTCCGGCGTAGTCGCGGGCCAGCGCCTCGTCCGTACCCAACTGCTGGTTGAGGCCGACCATCGCGTGGTCGGCTTCGAGTCGGCCGACCTGCGAGCGCATCGCCGGGCACGTCAGCCAGAAGGTCGTCGGGAACGGCGTGCCGTCGTCCAACCGCGGATCGACGCGGACGACGGTCGGCAGCCCGAAGACGCACCGGTGCACGACCGCCGGGTTCCCGCGTGCGGGCCGGCCGAGCTGTGCGGACACGACCGCGACCTCGGCGTCGTCGACGCGAGGCGCCGCCGCCGCTCGGGCGTAGGAGGCATCCGGATCCCGCCGGACCGCATCGGTCGACGGACCCGGCTCGGCGGCCGGCGGGACGTCAGGTCCCGCGCCGGCCCCCGGGGCCGCGTCGGTCACTGGTCGACGCGTCCGCGCTTCTGTCGGCGCGCCTCACCCTGGATCATCTGGGACTTGTGCATGAAGCGACGGAGCCGCTTGTTGAAGTCCTTGTCCAGCTTCGACCGCAGGTTGGGGGTCTCCTCGTCCTGCCAATCGGGGTCGGCACGCTTGATCGAGAGATCGACCTTGCCGTCCTCCTTGATGTCGAGGACCTTGACGTCGACCTCATCGCCTTCAGCGAGGTAGGCGTAGATGTTCTCGACGAAGTCCGCGTCGACCTCGGAGACGTGCACCAAGCCGGTCACGGCGGTGCCGTCCTCGGTGGTCACCTCCACGAACGCGCCGTACTCCTCGAGTCGGACGACCTTGCCCTTGACGATCTGTCCCTGCAGTGCGATCAACTCCTCGTGGGTCGCGGACACCCGCGTGTGTGTCCTGGCCCTCTAGCGGTCCGGCAGGATGCGCGGTGCGCAGGTGCCGGGCCGGCAGCCACACCTCGCGACCGGACGTCGACGAGGTGCACGCGGAGGGGGCGCAACGAAGCGCCGAGCACCACGGTACGGCCGACCCGACCGTGCGGCAACATCGCCACCCGGCCGTTCGGCGCCCACGGGCCGTCGCTGGACGCGTCGATCACGGCCGGGCGCTCAGCTCAGGCGGTCGACGACCAGGTCCCAGGCGCGGCGGTACCACGCGTCGGACTCCTCGGGTGCGGCATCCCGGGGGTTGGTGATCTGCGGGCGTTCGACCTCGGGCGCGACGATGGCGTAGGGCACCTCGCCCGGGCGGATGAACCCCTGCGACTCCCGCGCGAGCAGCTCGATCGTGTCCGGATCCTGCAGATCCTCGGCACGACGATCCAGATCGGTGTTCGCCGTCTCCAGCGCATCCGCCTTGGCTTCCAGCGTGTCGACCCGCTCACGACCGTCGAGGTAGCTCTGCGCCGGCTGCGACAGGATCAGCACGCTGACCACCAGGCACCCGACCAGCGCGACGAGCAGGGGTCGGTCCCCCCGCACGGCCCGACGGATGGCGGCCGTGACGAGATCGACCGCACCGCGGACCCGCCCCACCGCGCGCTGGACCACGAGCGGACCGCGCCCCGGTCCACCCCGGCGCCGCGACCGCGCGCGAGCGCGCAGCTCACGACGGTCGGCGCGGCGGTGGGCGAGGCTCACGGGGACTCCGGGGTGGGCTCGGCGGTCGGAACGGGCTCGGGGGTCGGAACGGGGCCGGCGGTCGGAACGGGGCCAGGAGCCGGAACGGGATCGATCTCAGGCGGAAGCGCGTGGGAACGCGTGCCGGCCGGCGTAGCGCGCGGCGTCGCCGAGCTCTTCCTCGATGCGCAGCAGCTGGTTGTACTTGGCCACCCGGTCGGAGCGGGCCGGGGCACCCGTCTTGATCTGCCCGCTGTTCACGGCGACGGCGATGTCCGCGATGGTGGCGTCCTCGGTCTCTCCCGAACGGTGGCTGATCATCGTGGTCCAGCCTGCGCGGTGGGCGAGCTCGACCGCTTCGAGGGTCTCCGTGAGCGAACCGATCTGGTTGACCTTCACGAGCACGCTGTTGGCGGCTCCCTCGTCGATGCCACGCTGGACGAACGTCGGGTTGGTGACCAGCAGGTCGTCGCCGACGATCTGGACCCGGTCGCCGATGCGCTCGGTGAGCAGCTTCCAGCCGTCCCAGTCACCCTCGTCGAGCCCGTCCTCGATGGAGACGATCGGGTAGCGACCGATCAGGTCCTCCCACAGATCGACCATCTCCTCGGAGCTGAGCACGCGGCCCTCACCGTCGAGGTGGTACGCGCCATCGCGGAAGATCTCGCTCGTCGCGGGGTCCAGGGCGATCGCGACGTCGGTACCCGGCTCGTAGCCCGCCGCGCTGATCGCGTCCACGAGCAGGTCGAGCGCCGCGCTGTTGGACTCGAGGTCGGGCGCGAACCCGCCCTCGTCCCCGAGCCCGGTGCCGAGCCCCCGGTCCTTGAGCACCTTCTTCAGGTGGTGGTAGACCTCCGCCCCGGTGCGCAGCGCCTCCCGGAAGCTCGGGGCGCCGAGCGGCGCGACCATGAACTCCTGGAAGTCGACGTTCGAGTCGGCGTGGCTGCCCCCGTTGAGCACGTTCATCATCGGGACCGGCAGGGTGTAGGCGTTCGGTCCACCCAGGTAGGCGTACAGCGGCAGCTGGGCCACCTGCGCGGCGGCCTTCGCCGACGCGAGCGACACCCCGAGCACCGCGTTGGCACCGAGCTCCGCCTTGTTGTCCGTGCCGTCGAGCTCGAGCAGCAGCGCGTCGATGTCGCGCTGCTTGCTCACCGACATGCCGAGGAGCTCCGGCGCGATCCGCGTGTTGACGTTGGCGACCGCCTGGGTGACGCCCTTGCCGAGGTAGCGGTCCGCGTCCCCGTCACGCAGCTCGACCGCTTCGGCCTCGCCGGTCGAGGCGCCCGACGGCACCCCGGCCCGGCCGACCGCCCCGAACCCTGCGTGGACCTCGACCTCGACGGTGGGGTTGCCGCGGCTGTCCAGGATCTCGCGGGCGTGGACCTTGGTGATCGTGTTCATCTCGTCGGGGAAGTTCACCGTGCGTGCCTCTCGTGGATCGGCTCGTCGATCGGGTCATGGGGCGACGGGCGTCCGTCACCGCGCGTCGGCGCCGCACGATACGGCAGCGTCCTGCCCATCAGCAACGGTCTGCGACCGTATCCGCCTGCGCGGCGGTCCCGGCGGGACCCCGACGTCAGTCGGACAGCCGCCACACCCGGCGAACCGCGGCCGCCAGTACGACACCCAGCGTCATCCCAGCGACCGCGCCACGGACGGGCCGTGCCCGGTCGCTGACCACCCCGCCGGCGCCCCCGACCAGCGCCGCTGCGACGACCGCGACGGCGTCGGTGGGGAAGGGGCGGCGATCCGCACGCCAACTGGCGATCTCCTCCGCGTCCGCGTCCTGGTCCCACCCCACCAGCACGTCCCGTGGCCGGTCGCGTACCAGGTCGGGCTCGAGGTCCGGCGGCCGCACCGAGCGCTCCTGGGTGGTCGCCCCACCATCGACGACTGTCGCGTCCAGCACCTCGTCGCAGCCGGGGCATGGCGCGGGCGTCTCCGCGAGACCCTCGACGAACGCGTTCCGCAGGAACCGACCGCACGCGGGGCACTGCTTCGGTGGCACCGGGACCTCCGTGTCGGGGCGGGCGGATCGTAGCCGAGCCCCTGCCCGGCGGACCGCCCGGGGGGCGGTCAGCTGCCAGCGTCCCCACCGTCGGCGCCGGACTCGATCGCGCCCCGGAAGGCGCGTGCCGCCGTGCGTGCCGCCGCCTCGGGATCGACCTCCAGATCGCGCGCGACCGCGACCAACGCCGCCACGGCGGCACCGATCGCCTCCTCGCGCTCGACGAGATCGTCGGAAGCCTGCGCCCGGTCGATGGCGGCGACCAGATCACCGCGGCCGGCGGACGCGGTCGGCGGGCCCCAGCCCTGCTTCGCGGCCTTGCGCTGGAGGGTGGTGAGCAGGTCGAGGCCGGGCCCAGCGGCCGGCACGCCGTCGAACGGCCCGGTGCGCCGCTTCTCCTCGGCCTTCAGCGCGTCCCAGCTGGCCTGGACCTCGTCCGGGGTGGAGGCGTCCCCATCCGCGAAGACGTGCGGGTGGCGTCGCACGAGCTTGTCGGCGATCCCCCGGGCGACCTCGTCGATGCCGAAGGCCCGCCGATCGGTCCCGATGCGGGCGTGGAACACCACCTGGAGCAGCACGTCGCCGAGCTCCTCCGCGAGATCGACGTCGTCGGCACGCTCGATCGCGTCGACCAGCTCATAGGTCTCCTCGACGAGGTAGCGGGTCAGACTCGCGTGGTCCTGCTCGAGGTCCCAGGGGCACCCGTCGGCGGGATCGCGCAGCCGACGCATCACGTCGACCAGCCGCAACAGCTCCGTACCCTCGGGCTGCTGCGCCAGGAAGACCAGTTCGATCTCCAGGTCGTGGGCTGCCGCCATCCCGGCGAGGGCGGGCGCGAGCCCGTCGTCGTCCGGCCCGAGCAGGTAGACGACCTCCGTGCCCCCGGTCGCCAGCCCGACGAGCGACTTGGCGATGCGGCGGTCCTCCGGCGCACCCGGTCGGTTCAGGTCCAGGTCCTCGCGACCGAGGGTGGCTGGCTCCACGGCCTGCAGATCGAGCCCCGCGAGATGCAGGTGCGGCGTGAACGGGTGACGATCGACGTCACGGACCAGGATGCGCTCCGCCAGGCCGAGCACGTCCCACGACTGGAAGGGCAGCAGCCCCGGCAGGGCCTCGGCGGTCTCGACGAGCGCGACCCGGGCCGCGGCGCCGCGTTCCCCGGCGATGGTCACGGGCCGAGGCCCGGGAGGACCTCGGCGCCGGACCCGACACGGGTCGCGGGCTGCAGCGCCTGGCTGGGGGCGTCCCAGGTCCCGAAGGCCGGGTCGATCCGGACGCGCTCGCTGATCGAGCTCAGGATCCGGGCCAACTCGCCGCTGACGGCCTGAGCGAGCTGCTGCTGGCTGGCCTCGGCGATCTCCACCTCGCTCTCACCGGTCACCTCGAGCACGTGGAAGCCGAACTGGGTCTCGATCGGTCCGACCACCTCGCCGAGCTCCGCCTGCCACACGGCGTCGTCGAACGGACCGACGTAGGCCCCGCGCGTCGCGGACCCGAGTTGGCCACCCTGCAGGGCCGACCCGACGTCCTCCGAGCGTTCCTGCGCGAGTTCCGCGAAGTCGACGCCGGCCCGCAGCTCGGCGAGCACCTCGGCGGCGTCACCCGCGTCGGGCACCAGGATGTGTCGAGCCTCGCGGGTCGGCAGCGTGTCTGCGGATCGGACCTGGTCGCCGACGCGCTCCTCGAGCAGGCCCCGGGCGGCGGCGCCGGTCAGCACGACGTCGACGGCCACGTCGCGGGTCAGCCCGTTGTCGCGGAGGAGCTCGATGAAGCCCTCCTCGCCACCGGTCTCCTCGAGCAGTCCGGCCTCGTTCTCCGCAGCGACGGCGTCGATCTCCGCGCGGGTCACACCGACCTCGAGGGCGGCGGCGATGGCGATCTCCCGGTTGACCAGCTGGCCGAGCTGCTCCGATTGGATCTGCGCGATGGCCTCGCGGCGGAGCTCCGGCGTGATGTCGATGTCGAGGTCCCCGGCGATGCTCTCCTGGAGCTCGAGCAGCTGCTCGACCCCACTGGTGAGCTCCGCGCGGGTGATCTGGACGTCCCCGATGCGTGCCGCCTCGTCCGGGGCGGTGACGGCCGGGCCGCCGAACGCCCCGCCACACGCGGTGAGTGCGAACGCGAGGATCCCGAACAGCAACGGGCGCAGGGAACGAGGCACGGGGATCTCCGAGGAGCACGGCGAGGGGTTCTGGCGTGCGGTGGTGGCGGAGTCTAGCTGCGGCCTCCCACCCCGCCCGCGACGGCCTGGGGCCACCTGGGGGCCGCGGGCGCCGCACGTGCCCCGACCGCGGGCACGGGTCCGGTTGTTCCACGCGTTCTCGGAAAGGGTCTACGCTCTCCGCATGAGCACCGACATCCACGCCATCGTCGACGAGCAGCTGCGACGCACCCGCCAGCGGTACACGCTGGGGCGCCGCCAGTTGGTCGAGATGCTGCACGCCGCCTCCCGTCCGGTCACGATCCCGGATCTGATGGAGCGCGGCGCCTCGCAGTCGCAGAGCTCGCTGTACCGCAACCTCGCCATCCTCGAGCAGTGCGGCGCCGTGCACCGGATCGCGTCGACCGACGACGTGGCCCGCTACGAGCTCACCGAGGCGCTCTCCGAGCACCACCACCACGTGGTGTGCTCCTCGTGCGGCCGGATCGACGACGTGGTGCTCCCACCCGCGATCGAACGTGCCCTCGGCGAAGCGGCCGCCGAGGCGCGTCGTCAGCGCGACTACACCGTGGACTCGCACCGGCTCGAGTTCGTCGGGACCTGCGCCGACTGCGCCTGAGCCGACCCGGGCACCGCTGGACCGTGGCGCACGCAGCGGTCACCCGGTGGTCGCACCCGCGGTGTGCGCTCGCGCGTCACGCGCGCGCCGGCGCTTCGCGAGGTGGTCGACGCCCTCGCGGACGGCGAGCACGACGAAGAACATCGCCACGGTGAGCCCGGCGATCGTCGCTGCCGCCGCGGTGGCGTAGTAGAAGCTGACCAGCAGCCCGGCGAGGACCATGGTCATCCCGATCAGGATCGACACCCCCATCATGACGGGGACCCGCCGGCTCACCAGCGCGGCCGTGGCCGGCGGCGCGACGATGAACGCGAACACCAGCAGGGTCCCGACCGTGCGGAACGAGGAGATGATCACCCCGGCGATCAGCGCGAGCATCGCCAGGTGGGCGATCGCCGGGTGCAGCCCGAGCACCTTGGCCTTGGCGCGGCTGAACGACAACACCAGGAACGGGCGGTAGAGCACGAGCGAGACCACCGCCGTCAGCGAGGTGGCGATCACCAGGATGCGAAGGTCGTTGCGGGTGACCCCCAACGGCTCGCCGAACAGGATCGTGGTCAGATCGCCTGCGTAGGCCCCGCCCCGGGAGATGATGGCGACGCCGGCCGCGAGCATGCCGACGAACAGCAGGCCGATGGCGGTGTCGTCACCGAGCCGGCTCCGCGCACTGGCGAGCGTGACCCCCCCGATCATCACCGCGGCGCTGATCGCACCACCGACGAGCAGGTTGCCCCCGAAGATGAACGCGAGGGCGATCCCGGGGAGCACGCCGTGCGCGAGGGCGTCACCCATGAACGCCATGCCGCGCATGACGACCCACGTGCCGACCAACGAGCTGGCGATGACCGTGAGCATCCCGGCGTAGAGCGCGTTGCGCATGAACCCGAAGGCGAACGGGTCGGTGATGAGCTCGAGCACGGTGGTCTTTCGGCAGGGGCCCGTCGAGGCAGCTCGGTCGTGGCGCTCGCGTGCGATGCGGCGGTGGTGTTGGTAGCGCATCCACGGCGTGCACGCCCGCCAGCAACGGCGACGGGGCCGGCGCTCCCCCGTTGTGGAAGACGCCGGCCCCGCCGATGCGCGGTGGTCAGCTGAGCGCGTCGGTGATGCGCTCCGCGGTCGTGCGCATGAGACCCAGGTAGGTCTCCGCACCGGAGCCGTCCTCACCGAGCGCATCGGTGTAGATCCGGACGACCTCGACCTCGAGGTCGCTGCGATCGACGACCTCACTGGCCAGCTGCTCGGCGAGCACCGTGGAGTCGGTGTTCTCGGCGAACACGACCTCCACACCGGCCTCCTCGATGGTCTCGATCAGGTCGGCGAAGCTGGCCGCATCGACCTGCGCCTGCGTGCTGGCGCCCGGGATGACGGTCCCGAGGACCTCGAAGCCGTACCGGTTCGCGAGGTAGCCCAACGCGTCGTGGTTGGTCACGAGGACCCGGTTGTCGGCGGGGATGGTGTCGAACATCTCCTCGAGCTCGGCATCGAGTGCACGGATCTCGTCGGCGTAGGCCTCGGCGCGCTCCATCAACGCATCGGCGTCGGTCGCGCCGGCGTCGACGATGGCCTCGGCGATGATCATCACGCCGTCAGCGGTACGGATCGGGTCGAACCAGAAGTGCGGGTCCTCGTCGCCGTGGCTGTGGCCGTGGTCATCGTCGTCGTGCCCGTGACCGTGGTCGTCATCGTCGTCATGCCCGTGACCGTGGTCGTCATCGTCGTCATGCCCGTGACCGTGGTCGTCATCGTCGTGGCCGTGCCCATGGTCATCGTCGTCGTGCCCGTGCCCACGGTCGTCATCGTCGTGCCCGTGCCCATGGTCATCGTCGTCGTGCCCGTGACCGTGGTCATCGTCGTCGTGCCCGTGATCGTCGTGCCCGTCGTCACCGTGGGCGTGACCGGGTCCGTCCCAGTCGAAGTCGATCGGGTCGAGCTGGTCGGCGATCTCCAGGACGATGACGCCGTCCTCCTCAGCCGCTGCGAGCGCGCTGACGAGGTTCTCCTCGAGCAGCAGCCCGTTGGCGACGACGAGGTCGGCCTCACGGAGCATCGCGGCGTCGGCGGCGGAGGGCTCGTAGGCGTGGGGGTCGGCGCCCGGTGGCATCAGGACGGATACCTCGCCGCTGTCGCCGACGATGTTGCTGACGATGTCGCCGAGGATCGAGGTGGTCGCGACGACGTGGACGCGATCCTCCTCGTCATCGGCCTCGTCATCGACCGACTCCTCAGCGCCGGCGTCGCCGTCGTCTTCGGGTTCCGGGTCGGTGTCGGCGGCGCCACAGGCGGCGAGCACGAGCCCGACGCCGGCGGCGAACGCGATGGTGCGTCGGCGCAGTCTGCGCATCTGCATGGGGTTGGTTCCTTCGGGTGCGGAGGTTGGGTACGGGTCGACACCACGCGACGTTGCGTGGCAACTACGACTAAGGTAACAGGAACCATTCCTGAAACGCCACTCGGGATGGTCCCGACCTTCGGACGGGGCCGACGTCGGGCCTCCCGACCCGGACCGCGGGACCCCGTACCGCTCCAACCTGAGCTCCCTCGCCGGGCTCCCGGCGTTCCCACCGCGCCCGGCAGCCCGTACCGTTCCGAGCGCGACGCGGGCCCGCGCACCGGGCTCACCGACCACAGGACCGATCCGCCGATGCCAGACGAGCGTCCCCCCTCCCCGGCCACGGCCGTCACGATCGACGGCCTGTGGGTGGAGTACGGCTCGATCGTCGCCCTGCGCGCCATCGACCTCACCATCGCCAGCGGCACGACGGTGGCGATCATCGGCCCGAACGGGTCCGGGAAGTCCACCCTGCTGTCCACGATCTCCGGGCTCGTGAAGCCGACCCGTGGTCGCGTCCAGGTCGACACCGGCGAGCGCCGCGCGCGGGGGGTGGCCCACGTCCTGCAGACGACGATCGCGAACGAGGCGCTGCCCCTGACCGTGCTCGAGACGATCCGGATGGGCTGCTACGCCCACCGCGGCGCGTTCCGACGGCTCACCGCCGGGGACCGCTCGGCCATCAGCGACGCGATCGACCGCATGAAGCTCGGCGATCTGCTCAAGCGCCAGCTCCACGAGCTGTCCGGGGGGCAGCGTCAGCGGACCTACGTCGCCCAGGGCCTCGCCCAGCAGGCGGGCGTGTTGCTGCTCGACGAACCCATCACCGGGCTGGATCTGCTCACGCAGGAGACCATCACCCGGATGATCGACGACGAGGCCGCGGACGGGCGCACCGTGATCCTGACCACCCACGACGTCGGGACCGCCCGGTTGGCGCAGCAGGCCGTGGTGATGGCGACCGACCTCATCGCGGCGGGCCCCCCGGCTGAGGCCCTGGCACCCGATGTCCTGGCCAAGGCCTACGGCGGCCACATCCACGAGCTCGATGACGGCACGCTGGTGCTCGACGAGGCGCACCACCACGACCACCGCTTCGACGACCAGCTCCGCGGCTGAGGCCAGTGCCGCGGCCGGGACCACGTCGGCCGTGACCGCGACGCGGGGAACCCCGACGCGTGGCAGACCCCGGCGCGATCGCCCGCCGTCCACGTGACCCGGGCAAGTAGGCTGCGCCTCCACGGACGAAGGCGACGGCGAGGTGGCACGGGACACGGACCACACGCTCGACGCCGATCGCGTGTCGCAGGTGACCGAGCTGTTCAAGGCGCTGTCCAACCCCGTGCGGGTCGCGATCGTGCGGGAGCTGTCCCACGGGGACCGGGCTGTGCACGAGCTCGTCGAGGCGTTGGACGTCGCCCAACCGCGCGTCTCCGAGCACCTCGCGATCCTGCGGGGCGCGCGGCTGGTCCGCTCGCTGCGTGACGGCCGCAACGTGCGCTACCACCTCATGGACGAGCACGTCGCCCACATCGTCGAGGACGCCGTGACCCACACCGCGGAGCCCGCGCAGACCTGAGCCCGCGCGGGGCGGCGTCCGGAGCGCTCCGGATGGTCCCGGACCGACGTCCATCGACACATCGGGACATCGCGATACATCGATGCTACGATCGTGCTCCACCGATCGAAGGACCGAGCGTGAGCGTCACCTGCGCCCCGCACACCGAACACCAGCACACCCACGGCCCCGACTGCGGGCACGCACCGGTGGAGCACGGCGAACACGTCGACTACCTCCACGACGGGCACGTCCACACCCGCCACGGCGACCACTACGACGAGTGCGAACTCGACGAGGTCCACGTCGTCGCCTCGCCGCACGACCACGAGCACGGACCCGACTGCGGCCACGACACCATCGAGCACGACGGGCACGTGGACTACATCCACGACGGCCACCGCCACGCCGTCCACGTCGACCACTACGACGAGCACTGACCAGCCCGCTCGACGCCCGCCCCCCGCCCCCCCCGCCGGGGGCGGGGGGGGTGGTGGGGGCGGGGGGGGGGG
>JAFIEQ010000200.1 GCA_020832455.1 Nitriliruptoraceae bacterium | reverse complement strand
AACCCGCATAACCAGCTTGGAAGGCTGGGGCTCTGGCCATTGAGCTACACCCGCGGATGGCCGGCAGCCTACCGCCTGCGCGCACCGGATCTTCCGTCACCGATGGTCGCGGCGGAGGCGGGGATCGCGCGCCACGGGCCGCAGGACCTGTCCGTGTGGGGCCTTCGGCCACCGTTCGTGGCGGGGCCGGCGGCTACGGTCGGAGGCGTCCGACGAACCAGGAGTCCATCAGTGACCACGTACAAGGACCGCACCCGCGTCGTCCCGCAGTTCCGTCCGGAGGAGCACGACAAGTACCGCGACGTGCTGTTCGGTCGGCTCGAGCGCCGACTGTCCCGGTGGGAGCCCGAGCAGGTGGAGCTCGAACTGTCGGTCAAGGAGCGCGACACCCCATCACAGCGGGTCGTGCTCGAGTGCTGGATCCCGGGGACCCAGAAGATCGTCGGGACCTCCAAGAACCAGGACCTCGACAAGGCCGTGGTCGAGGTGCGCGATGACGTCTGGCGCCAGGTCGACCGGTTCGTGACCCGTCGGGAGTCCTCGCGTACCAAGTGACGGACCACGTGCCGGACCACGTGACGGACCACGTGAGCGCGCGCACACCGGGTCACGCTCGCTCGTGACCCGGGTGGTCGGGATGGCCGGATTCGAACCGGCGACCCCCTGCTCCCAAAGCAGGTGCGCTACCAAGCTGCGCCACATCCCGTCAGCGCGGAGACTACCCACGTGCGTCGGGGGTCCCTACCGACGCACGACGCGGACCGTCGCCCGCGAGCGGGGTCCGCGGTCGGGCCCGCGTCGGGCCGAGGCTCAGATCGCGGCCCGTGCGGCGCGGCGCTCGCGCTTCGTCTCGTACATCCGGGCGTCCGCCGCTTCCATGGCGCCGCGCAGCCCCGTTGCGATCTCCAGCGCGGCGTGGCCGACGGAGGCCTGGACGTGGACGTCGGCGAAGCCCGCCTCGAGCCGGTCGAGGAGGTCGTCGACGGCGTCGGATCCCATCCCGGGTACCAAGACCGCGAACTCGTCCCCGCCGAGCCGCGCCCCGATGGCGGAGGTCGGCAGACCCGTCCGCAACGCCCTGGCCGCGCGCACGATGTAGGCGTCGCCGGCCTCGTGCCCCTGGCGGTCGTTGACGGCCTTCAACCCGTCGAGGTCCACGATCAGCACGATCCCCGGGTCGCCGAGGGTGCGCAGCCGCGCCGCCTCTGCGCCGGCCAGGTCGTCCCAGGCCCGCCGGTTGGCGAGCCCGGTCAGGTCGTCGGTCATGGCCAGCACCCGGGCGCGGTCAGCCTCGCGGGCCAGGTCCATGCGTTGCCGGGCACCACGCAGCACGTGGGTCAACATGCTCGCGACGAGTTCCAGCCACGCTTGGGCGTCGAGGTACCGGTCGTCGACCTGACCGGGATCGAGTCCGCAGATGGTGCCGAACAGCGACCCGTCCGCGTCCTGGACGGGGATCCCCACGTACGCGCCGATGGACAGGGGGAGCGCCGCCTCTGCCATGACGTAGGTCGGGACCCGACGCACGTCGGGTGCGACGCGGGGCGCCTCACCCGCGACCATGTGGATACAGAACGAGGACTCCCACGGGTGGGAATCGCCCTCCACGACCCCGTAGGCGTCCTCGTCGAGGTAGAGGTAGCGCTGGTGTCCACCCTCGACCCGGGCGATGGACCAGTAGCCCATCGGCAGCTCGGCGCGCAGGAAGCGCAGGACCGCGCGGGACGCCACCTCGAAGTCGTCGAGCGCCTGCTCGTCGAGCAGGGCGTCGGTGATGGGGGTGAGGAGTCGACTGGCTGCCATGGCGCGTCCGTTCTCCGTCTGATCGCCCCCACGACCGATGCGCGACCCGGCCGGCAGCTGCTGCCGGCGCGAGGGGTGCGCTGCCCCTCCTATCGGCAGCCCGGACGTGGCCTGTAGCTCGGGCGCCTCAGCCGCCTGCCGTCCCGCCCTGCCCACGTCGAGGTCGCGCGTCCCGCCGCCGCCGTCGCGTCGATCCGGCCGTCGGGTGACCGCCCCGCGTGCGCTGGATGGACAGCAGCGACGTGACGTGGAACCATCGCCGGCCACGACCGCTGGTCGGCCGTGCTCGCGTGCGTTCGCGCCGCGACGCGCGGTGCGGACCGCGTGCGACCCCGCGCCGGTCGGCCCGGTGAGCGCGGACGGCGACGCACGCTGCATCCGCCGCCCGCCCGGACGATGTCTGCTGCCTCGACGTCGCGTCCGTACCGCCCGACCCCGCGGTTGCCCTCGAGACCTCCGAGAAGGACCAGGCTCCCACCGTGAAGACCTCCGTCGAGAACATCGATCCCGTCACCGTCAAGCTCACCGTCGAGGTGGAGCCCAAGCGGGTCAAGCAGGCCTTCGATCGGGCCGCCAAGGAGCTGGCCAAGCAGGTCAGTCTGCCGGGCTTCCGGCCCGGCAAGGCACCGCGCCGACTGCTCGAGCAGCGGCTCGGCACCGGCGCCGTCGCGCAGACCGCGATGGAGAACAGCCTGTCCGACTTCTACGTGGAGGCGTTGCAGGCCGAGGATCTCGATCCGGTCGCCCAGCCCGAGGTCGACGTCGAGTCGTTCGACGAGCACGAGGGGGCGACCTTCACCGCCGAGGTGCAGATCCGTCCGACCTTCGAGGTCCCGGACCACGCCGGCATCAGCGTCACCTTCCCCGAGTGGGACGTCGACGAGGACGAGGTCACCGAGCAGCTCGGCTCCATGCGTGAGCGCTTCGCCGAGGTCGACGAGGTCGAGCGTGCCGCCAAGAAGGGCGACCTGGTGACCATCGACCTGAAGGTCGAGGTCGACGGCGAGGAGCTCGAGGGCGCCTCCGTCGAGGACGCCCTCTACGAGATCGGGTCGGCGGGGGTCACGCCCAAGCTCGACGAGGAGGCCGTCGGCAAGGAGGCGGGCGACACCTTCAGCTACGAGGACGCGCTGCCCGAGGACTACCCCGAGCACGGCGGCAAGGACGCGGTCTTCCACGTCACCGTCAAGGACGTGCGCGAGAAGACGCTGCCCGACCTCGACGACGACTTCGCGACCACCGCATCGGGCTTCGACACGATCGACGAGCTGCGCGGCGACGTGCGCAACTCGATCCAGCGGCGCAAGGTCGAGCAGGCCCAGCACCAGCTGCGGGCCCGCGTGCTCGAGGCCTACCTCGCCCGTGTCGACGTGGAGCTGCCCCCCGCGATGCTCGAGTCCGAGCAGGAGCAGCGCCTCCACGAGGTCGAGCACCAGGCCGAGCGGTTCGGCCTGGAGGTCGACCAGGTCTTCGAGGCCCAGGGCACGACCCGGGAGGAGTTCGAGGAGCAGTCGGCCGCCCAGGCCAGGGAGTCGGTCAAGGCGCAGCTCGTGCTCGACGCGCTCGGCAAGAAGCTGCAGCCGAACCTCGACCCCTCCGACATCGACCAGGAGATCGTCCGGCACGCGCAGGCCAACAACATGGACCCCAATCAGGTCGCGCAGATCATCCAGCAGCAGGGGTCGCTGCCGGCGCTGATCGGGGACATCCTGCGGCGCAAGACCATCGACGCGATCATCGATGCCGCCGACATCGACGGCGGGCCCTCCGACGAGCAGCTCATCGAGCTCGGTCTCAAGCAGGACCCGGACGCACCGGCCGCGGTCTCCGAGCAGATCATGCAGGGCGCGACCGTCGTCGAGGCGCCGGACGAGGACCTCGACGCGGACGAGGACGCCGACGCGGATGACGCGGCGGAGGTCGAGGCAGCGGACGACGCCGACGCGGCGCCCGACACCGTGGACGACGCCGAGGCAGCGGACGACGACGCGGACGACGCCAAGGCCTGAGCGTCGGGCGAGGTGGCTGCTGCCCTCGGGCAGGCCCGCGCCGGCACGCGACACACGACGAGGCCCCCGCGACCCCCGGACGGGGACCCGGGCCGCGGGGGCGGGGAGGCGGGGGGCGGGGGGGCCCCCGCCCGGCCCGGGGGCGGGGGGGGCCGCGCCGAGCCCGGGGGGCATCCGGCGGC
>JAFIEQ010000035.1 GCA_020832455.1 Nitriliruptoraceae bacterium | reverse complement strand
AGCCGGCTCAACCCGGTCGCGGTGGGCTTGTACTACGCCGGGGCGGCGCGGGGGGACAAGAAGGTGCGCGGGGGGTGATGGACCACACGCGGCTCCGTGGGGCCTGGGTCAGCCGCCCACCGCGCCGTGCCCCGCGTGCGGCCCCCGCGGGGGGGGCACCGGCGCGCCCGAGGTGCTCGAGGTGGCGTGCCCGCCCTAGATCGAGCGGACCTCCCGAGGCAGCTCACTCGTGCGTCGACCGCCGGTACGCCTGGTCGTAGCACTCCAGGCGTAGCGTTCGCGGACCAGTTGGACACCCTGCTGGCCACGCTCGAGTGGCGCCGCGCTGGCGCGACGGTCGCCGGGCCTCGGACGGGCTCGTTCGTCGAGCCACGGTCGTGCGCCTGCCCGTCGTGAACACGTGTCAGTCGCACCTGCGGATACGGGGAAACCGAGGTGGCAGGAACGAGATTCTGCAGGATCTGGGGGTTGAGACTCTGCTTCTCGGCGGACAGTGTACGAAAGGGCTGTCCGCTGCGACGAAGCGGGTGACCAGAGAAGGGGAGCCCTACTTGGAGATGCTCCCATGAGAAAACCCGATCCCACCTCTCTTCTTCGACTCGTCCTCGCCGCTTGGAACGACCTGGCGGGTAGGCCCGACCTGGTGCTGGTCCTGGCCATCATCGCCGTCATCGTCGCCATGGTGTGCCTCACCGTCGTGGTCTGGCTGCTGGCGTGAGGCGCCGACCTCGAAGCCACTCGATGCTTGATCCCTGGACAGCGATGGCATCTGGCGAACTCTCTACTTGCTCGCGTATGCAAGCGGCAAGGTCGCGGAGCTGCTGCTCGACCGCGCCTGGATCTCCGCCGAGGTCGAGTCGGTACGTCGTGATCGAGACCGGTGAGTTCCGAACCGAGATCCGCGTCGGCAGCGGATCATCGCCACCGGCGTCGTGGTAGATCAGCATCCCCTCCGGCTGGTTCATCATCGTCGCGTAGGCCAGCAACTGGTAGTAGTCGGGATTACGGGCGAAACCGGTACCCGACAGCTTGTACTTGACGTCCGCCACGTAGGCGAGCGTCCCGTCCCGACGCCGAAGGACGATGTCGGGCTTCGTACGCACCTTCCGATCGACATCGAGCGCTGTCACCGGCTCTCGCTGGAGGACGAACGCGGGTGCGAGGTAGCGACGCAGGCGTTCGGCGACGAAGTTCTCGAACAGCCTGTTCATGTCGATGGCGAACGTTCCCGCACCGGTCGAGCCACGGCGGTCAGCGATCGTCCCACCTGCCAGCAGGATCCGGGCGAGTGCGAGTGGTGTGCGGTAGTGGTCATCGAGGCGCGTATGCACGTAGCCGTCGAGGGCGTCCACCCTGACCACCGTGTCCTCTACCTCTTCGAAGCGGACGAGTTCAGCTTGAAGTACCCGGCGCAGTGCCGCCGGAACGTCAGGCACGAAGAGGGCGCGCCGCACGGCCGCGCGCAGGTAGCGGTTCAGCTGGTTGTCGGCGGTGAACTCCTCGTAGCGGCACGCGATCGGGAGGTCGTGGCCCGGGCGTCGAAGATGCTCCGTGAAGTCGAGCCGGCCCCGGATCGTCGGCAGGCGCTCTTCCTCCCATCGGTAGGTCCGCAGCAGACCGACGCCGAGAGCGCGCTGCAGAGAACGCGTGAAGAAGGCCAGGAAGGCCGGGAGCAGTTCCTGCTCCCGGTCGTAGGGGAACGTCTCTTCCCACCACCGGATGTCGTCGTAGCCAGCGCCGAGGAGGTACAGCAGGTTCCGGAGCGGGATCTTGGGACGCACGAGGACCTGGACACCCGCCACGTTCGCGGCCCCAACGACACTGCCCGCAACGACCCGGTAGCGGTCGGTGACTGCGGTCACCTCAAGCCGGATCAGCTTGGATGCCGTCGCCTGCAGTGCCGCCACCTGCTGCCGGGTGAGCTCGTGTTCCGCGGACCGGTGTTCCCGTAGGCTGATGACCGGGTCAACCGAGGTCATCGTGGTCACCGACCTTCTGGTCGAGCTCGTCGACGTGATCCTCCCAGTGACGTCGCATGACCGCGTCGAACCGGTAGTGGTCGATCCGCTCCTGCTGGCCGAACAGCTGCTCCTCGATGTAGGGGTGGATGCTGTACTTCCAGATGCGTTCGACCTTGGGCTCGTCGAGGTCGTCGACCATGAAGTAGCTCGGCCCGATCTGCAGATGGGGGCCACCCAGATCGGTCCTGAGTTCGTCGTTCACCTGATCCAGCAGGTCGGCGACCCAACGCGGCCCTTGTCGGGCCTCGAGCCACCTGCGGAGCAGCCCGGCCACCTCACCCTCGTGTGGGAAGAACGGTACGAAGTGGAACCGCCGACGCATCGCAGCATCGACCAGCGCGATCGAGCGGTCGGCGGTGTTCATCGTGCCGATCAGGTAGAGCTTCTCGGGCACGGTGAACGGCTCGTGAGGTCGGTATTGCGTGTAGGCCGGGTCATCGCGGTACTCGAGCAGGTAGAGCAACTCCCCGAACACCTTCGGCAGGTTCGCCCGGTTGATCTCATCGATGATCATCACGTGCTCCGCGGCGGGTGATGCCTCGGCGATCTCCGACATCCGCGCGAAGGGGCCTTGGCGCAGTTCGTAGCTCAGCTGCCCGTCGGTACCGGTGATCGGTCGGTATCCCTTGAAGAAGTCCTCGTAGGAGTACGAGGGGTGGAACTGCACGAGTCGGTAGCGACCCTCGTCCTCGTTGACCAATGCGCGGGCGAGCCGACGCGCGAGGTAGGTCTTGCCCGTCCCTGGTGGCCCGTAGAGGATGACCTGTTTCTTCTCACGCAGCAGGTCGACGATCTCGCGGAGGAAGTCGACGGAGACGAAGAGTTCGCGCGCGGCCTTCTCGATCAGGTCGATGTCCGCGACCTTCGTTTCGACATCCTCGCGACTGGCGAGCCAGTACACGAACTCCTTCATCCCCCAGGTGTCGCCGGGGAAGAAGGGCTCGAGCCGCTCGCGGATCGCGTCGTTCGCAGCGACCTGCTGCTCGCCTGGTGTCCCGAGGAGCTGGTTCGGCAGGCCGAGCACCTCAAGGTGGCGCAGCTTGCCCATGTCACCGTGGAGCGGGAACGCCGGCACCCAGCGATCCGGGTGTGCGGTCGCGAGCAGCTTGACGATGACGGCCTCGCCCAGGCCTGGTAAGCCGAGATCCTGCTTGTCGAGGATTCGGTCGATGCGCTCGGCCTCCGAGAGGTCTCCATCCCACAGCAGGTAGCGGATCGCGCCGAAGAGCCGATCGAGCCCTTCCGCATCTGCCTCGTTGATGGTGGTGTTCAGGACCGCCTGGGGGCCTGGCCTTCCCCCCGCGTGCGAGTTGACGACCTGTCGTATCCCGTCGAGGTCGAAGCCGTCCAGACCCTCCGGGGTGAGCACCTCCCGAAGCTGGGTCCTGGCTTCGATGCGCTGGCGATCCTTGGCGGTCGGATAGGAGAGCTCGGATTGGAAGCGGTCGACCTCGGCAGCGAGCTGCTCGTCGCCGGCCGCGTCGGTGATCGGCACTGATCCGCCACCGAGACTGGAAAGCCACGCACCGAGCAGGGGCTTCAGTCGGGTCACCAGTGCCGTGAGGTCGTCGACGATGTCCGGTCGCCCGAGGATCGTCGAACCTGGGTACCAGCGGCCGACCAGGAACTCGTCGTCGCCTGGATCGTCGACTGCGCTGAGATCGCGGGCTCCCCGACCATCCTGCGTGATCGCGAGGATCTGGACGTCATCTGGTCGGCGCTCCCGCGCGATGCGCGCCGCTTCCGCATGCCGTTCCCGCCCACCACCTGGATGGACTCCGATCGCGACGCCGTCCGCAGTGATCCAGACGCGCACATCAGGTGGCGGCTTCGCGAGGCTCCTCCCTGGGCGCCACGCCACGAACGCATCGAGCGCGCCCCTGCCGTCGCGTGCGGAGGTGACGGTCTCCAAGCGCTGTCCTAGCAGGTTGGTCATCGACTCACCGATACAGCGATCGAGGACCTTCAGATCGGCGAGGACGTGTTCCAGGTTCCGTCGGACGTCGGGGGTGTCTGCTGGTTCAGCTTGCTGGTTGGCCGCGAGCCGCTCGACGAGGCTGGGGTCGAGGCCGGGGAACCAGCCAGTCTGGATACGTCCGAACGCGTGGAGGGTCTCCAGGGTCGTGTCCGGGCCCGAGAAGACATCGAGGTAGTTGAGGTAGCGCTCGGTGGCCGTCTCGTAGCCAGGCAGCCAGTCCCACCAGCTCAACGCCTCCTCGACGTTGCGGTACAGCGGAAGCCACTGATCGCTCTGCAGGTGCCAGAAGGCCGAGGCTGCGAGTGGTGCCATCCCGGCCGAGGGCGAGTGGGCTGTTCCGGTGCGTTCAGCGAGCTCGACGAGGGGCTCGATCCGTTCGCTGACCTCGGCGCGCGTACTCGGTGCGGTGAATGCATCAGCGAGCACCGTCGCAACCTCGACGGGATCGTCAGCCTTGTTGCTCAGCGCACCGAGGAACGTCTGATGCGCCCCCTTGCGGGTATGGGGCAGGGCGTGCTCCATCTCCCGGTACCGCGACGCGAACGCAGAGGCATCCCGACCACGTCGAAGCTCCTGGAGCGCTGCCCTCGCCTCTTGCTCCGTTCGGTCGCGGTCGAGCTGCGGGGCCCGCGGGCCGAGCTGTTCCGATGCGTCGGTGATCTGGCGAAGCCGGAGCATCCGCCATTGCTCCTGCGATGCGGTCGTGTCCTCCTCGTCCTCAGCGAGTTCCTCGCCCCTCCACTTGGCGAGCTTGTTCCTCTGCGCACCGGAGAGTGAGGAGAACGGCTCCTCGTCCAGCGACCGGCCCGCCACCACCCAGAGCATCGACTGCGCCTCGAGGCGGTCGCGGAGCTCGACGCCGCGCCGCTTGAGCTCCTCTACGACGAGATCGAGCATCTCGAGGTAGCTGGCGTAGTGAGCCGCGTCCGAGCCACCCTCCTCGAGTTCCGTCCCGAGCAGCCGTTCGTAGGTGACCGTCGCCTGTGCACGCCAGGGCACGAAACGCGTCGGATCGACGCCCATGAGCAGTGTCGCAGCGATACTCAGCCGCGCTCCGCGAGCTCCGACCGTGTCGCCGATGTACGCAGCGAAGCCATCGATCGCGACCACGGCGTCATCAGCGTCGACGAGCCCTGCGACGGCGGCATCGAAGGCATCCGGCTCGCGTTTGGCGAGGTCACGGAGTCGCCCCATCGGACGGAAGTTGACGAGGTTGGTTCGTCCGACGGCGCGCACGACGTCCAGACCCCAGCCCGTCAGCCGGTCGCTGCGGTACAGCTCTCCCAGGCCTTCGGCCAGTTCGAGCTTGTAACCCCGTTCCTGCTCATCGAAGTCGTCCCAGGCAACGATCGCTCTTCCCGCTAACTCGAGCATCTCCCATGCTCGGATCCGCTCGCGAGCCCACTGCGAGCGGTACGGCTCCGCGTAGAAGTTGATGGGGTGGCCAGCGTCCGCCTCGAGCGCCTCGCGGATCTGCAGCAGGGCTCGATCGACATCGTCCTGGTCGGTCCTCGCCAGGTGGCTGAAGGCGGTGCTCATCTGCACCTTGTGATCGCGCGAGACGCAGTCCTCGAACGTGTCTGGGTGCACGAGGTGCAGTAGTGCGTTCCGCTGCGCGTAAGCGGCCTCGATCGGGACGCGGTCGACCAAGTCGCGGAACTTCCAGGGGTCCGAGACGACCTCGCTGCGACCTGGCTCGTCCAGCTCCTTCAGTGTGATCATCACGTCGATGAAGAACCACAGCTGCTGTGGCCGGTAGGTCTTGTAGGCCACTCCCGTCAGCACGAGTCCGGCATCGAGTTCGCTGTCGAGGTCCTCTGGCACCTCGACTGGATCGCGCATCTGTCCCAGCACTGCATCGAGGTTGTCGCGCTTGGCCGAGCCGCCGATGTCGCGTGCGATCAGTAGGTGGATATAGAGCATCTCGGCGAAGAGCAGAACGAGATCATCGTTCGCATCCGCAAGTTGGCGCCCGAGCTTGACCAGGAACGGGTCAGACGACTCGTCCGGCTGCTCGTTGAACAGCCCGTGGAGCTCGTGGGAGTTCTCTTGAATCCAGAGCCGATCACGCGCTCGGAAGAGAGAGCCATCGTCGTGGAGGCACGTGGCCACCCATTCGTGCGCGACCTCGTAGAGCAACGAATTATCGGGACGATGTGCTCGGGCCACTGCGTTCCCCATCTCTGCCAGCATGAGTGATCGCTACGGACGCTAGGCCGCGGTGCCCAGCAACGACGGCCCCCTCCGCGCCTGCAACGATTAACCGACTCTGTAGTCCCCGCTTCGTGTGCCTCAGCGCTGGCGCTTTCGATTCAGCCGGCGGTGCACGGCCAATGCAACGAAACAGGCAGAAGAGCGCAAAGTGCCGCGTGTTGGCGGTTGTCCGCGCGGGGCCGGGGTTAGCCCTTTCGCTTGCGCACCCCCGGCCGCTCGTACAGTCCGTGCCGTTGTCGAAACCCCCGGACGACTTCACGCGCGAAACCGACCCAGCCGTCCGCATCCTTCTCGCCCAGCGCCCGAGCGATACTGATTGGACGGACGCGTCGCCGAGCGGCACGGTCCTCGTTGCGTGCGCGAACGTGTAATCCCTTCTGGCTCCACTGCTTCTGTTGCTTGTGAATCGTCTCAACGGCCCTCACAAGGTCATGCATGCCCTTCGGCCCAGCGGCCTGACCTTCATACACTCGGAAGTCGAGGATGTACGTCTCGGTGGGGTAGGTGTGTCCTTCGGGATTTTCGTAGGTCACCTCGGCGCGGTACACCATCGGGTGCTCGTACGGCTCCTCCTTGTCGAAGACGCTGAGGGCAGACTCCCAGTAGGCGCGATAGCGGTGGCCAGGTGGCATCGTCGGGATTGGTTCCTTGAGCAAGCGCAGTTCGTCAAAGCCACGACCAGACGAGTGCGGCATCTGGTCGAACTCCACACGAACGTTGTGGGCGGGCACCGAGCCGATGTTCTCCACGACCAGCATGAACATTGTCTGCTGCTCGACGTCCACCGATACGACCACGAAGGGCCGGGTCTGGGCAAGGCGGAGGCTTCGAGCCTCCTCTAGCTGGCCCTTGGCGTAGAGCGCGGTCACGATCACCACGACCAAAGTGCCCAGGCCCGCCAGCGCCGCTAGCCAGGTTGCCGCAGCTGTGTACTGCTCAGGGCTCATGCCAAAGGGGTCCATGCCGGGAGTGTCGCAGACAGCTCCGACACGCCCCCTGAAGCGGCGCTACTGCCCACCATGGGCGGTTGAGCAGTTCCGGCTGGCCACTAGCAATCTCACTGTTGTCCGCTCTCCTGAACCAACCTTGAGACCCACGGTCGCACGAAATCACGGTTTTGACCCTCACGTATCTCGCCAAGGCCGGTTGGAACTCTTTGGGGGCGCGTCAAGCGAGTACTTCGGCCACCGGCTTCGGATCCGCCGATACCGGCTGTCCGGTTGACAGCCTCGAAGGCGAGTGGTGCGCCGTCCGCCTACTGTCGCGGCGGAAACGAGGGCTTCCACTGGCGGGGCGTACATGGCGAGCAAGGCCGAGACGACGACGTGGCATCCGGCGAGGCTGATCCCGACGGCCGGCATCAAGGGGGCACGGGAGCAGGAACAGCGCGCCACCTCGGCGCTCCTTTCGGTAATGAAGGCCGTGCCGGAGTTCGGACGTGAGCTCGTCGGTGATCTCGGCGCGCCGAAAGGCAAACGAACGAAACTGGAGACCTTCGTCGAGGTGTCTCTCGACGACGGGAGCGGCGGCACGGTCCGGCCAGATGGGGTGATCATCGCGGATAGTGGTCAGCGTCGATGGAGCGCCCTGGTTGAGGTCAAGACAGGCAGCAACCAGACCAACACCGAGCAGGTGCTGAAGTACGTGGACGCGGCGATCCGCGAGGGCTTCGACGGCGTGCTGATCATCGACAACAACATCCTGGGCGGCGCGGATGACGTGCCGGTCGAGGTGCCGAAGAGCAAGCTGCGCAAGGTGCAGGTGTGGCAGCTGTCGTGGTGGCGGATCGTCACCGAGGCCATCCTCCAGCATGACTACCGAGGAGTTTCCGACCCTGATCAGGCCTGGATCCTGAGCGAACTGATCGCCTACCTGTCCCATGAGCGATCGGGGGTCGCCGAGCTCGGTGACATGGGTCCCTCGTGGGTGAAGGTGCGTGACGGAGCGCGTCACAACGCGCTGAACAAGCGCCAGGCCGAGGTAGGTGACATCTCCCGGCGCTGGGAACAGTTCGTCCACTGGGTCGCACTCGGATTCACGCAGGAGACCGGGGTCGATGTGGTTCCCGATCGCGTCAAGACCGACCTCGCAACACGTCTCGAGGTGACCAAGGACGAGTTGGTCGACAGGGGAGTGTTGTCGATGCGTCTGCGCATCCCCGACGCTGTGGGGCCCCTGTCGCTCACTGCTGACCTTCGCGCACAGATGGTCACCACCAGCGTGAGTATCAAGGCCCCTGGCGAGGGACGGCCGGATACCAGGGTGCGTTGGATCCTTCGCCAGTTGAAGGATGCGCCAGATGATCTGAGGATCGAGACCAAGTTCGTCGGCTTGAAGCGAACGACCGCTGTCCTGCTCGGCGAGGCACGAGAAGATGAGAAGAAGGTCCTGCTGAGCGACGACCCAAAGCGAGAGCCGCGAGAGTTCGAGTTGTCTCTGGCTCGGCCTATGGGCATCAAGCGGAGCTCCGGGCAGGGTGGGTTCATCACCGACACCCGTCAGCAGGCCATCGACTTCTACCGGGAACTGTTTCAACAACTCACGGAGTGGCGACCCAAGGCGCCGAAACTGCGTGGGCAGCGCAGTGAGTCGAAGCCAACCGACGAGGGCCAGCCCTCGCGGCAGTCCTGGGAGGCACCACCTACGGCCGACCCTGATGCAGCGAGTTCATCCCCGTCTGCGTCGCCGGAAGTGGACCTGTAGCTCGTGCTCCCGAGCTGGCCTCGCCGTTTCCGGTCACGCCGGATGGATCCGATGGATAGGCCATGATGGTGCGCAGGGTTGGCCGGGGGCAGCACGCGCCGCGCGAGGCATCCGAGCCCGCGAGGCTTTGCCGTGTCGTCGGGGGTCTCCGGGACTCCGCCCAACGATGCGTAGGGGTGCACGGGTGACCTACCGAAGCTACCGACGTCGCGTGTACGAGTTGTTCGAGCCGAGGCTCGGTGGACGAGCAGGACGACGGGTCGACTGGGCGATCCTGATCCTCATCGCCGTCAACGTGACCGCGGTCATGCTGGAGACGGTCGACCCGGTCTTCGAGCGGTTCGCCGAAGCGTTCAACTGGCTCGAGATCGTGTCGGTTGCCATCTTCACCGTCGAGTACGTGGCGCGCGTCTGGTCGGCGGTGGAGGCTCCCGAGTACAGCGCGCCGATCCGCGGTCGCTTTCGCTTTGCGCTGAAGTTCCTGGTGGTGATCGATCTATTGGCGATCCTGCCCTTCTACCTCGCGGCAATGGGTATCGGCCTCGACCTTCGGTTCCTTCGCGCGCTGCGGCTCGTGCGCCTGTTCCGGATGCTCAAGCTCGCGCGGTACTCGGATGCGATGGAGAAGTTCGTCGAGGTCCTGAAGGACCGCCGGGAGAAGCTGGTCATCGCCTTCTCGGCGAACCTCGTGCTGCTCATGGTGGGGCTTCGGAAGTAAGCGGGGTGCGGGGGTTGTAGGCGCAGCACAGGGGCCCTGCGAGGCTGTGGGTGTCTAGGACCACATCTCGAACAGGACCCCTGTGGAGTCTGATGCTACGCGTATGTGCCAACTGCTCGTGGGACTCCCGGCGGTGACCATCCTCGGGGTCATCGACGAGCATCCTGACGCCGCGATCGTGGTCGCGATCGAGACCGCCCTCGAGCACGTCGAGCGATGCCGAGGCTGCGGGACGCGGGCACGGATCAAGGATCGCGATCCGGTGCTGCTCACGGATCTGCCGGCGTTCGGCCGTCCCGCTCGGCTGCTGTGGCGCAAGCGCCGCTGGCACTGTCCCGAGCCAACATGTCCGGCCGGATCGTGGACCGAGACCGCCCGGGCGATCGCGGCGCCGCGGCTGGGGTTGACGGATCGGGCGGGCCGGTGGGTGACCTTCCAGGTCGGAGCTCACGGCCGGACCGTGGCGGAGGTCGCTGCCGATCTGGGTTGCGACTGGCACACGGTCAACCGGGCCGTGATCGCCTACGGAGCACGCCTCGTGGACGACCCCGCGCGGATCGGTTCGGTCACCGCGCTCGGGCTCGATGAGACGTTGTTCGTCAAGCGGGGCAAGTGGCGACGCAAGCAGTGGTCCACCTCGATCGTTGACGTCGGCGCCGGCCAGCTGCTGGACGTCGTCGAGGGCCGCGAAGCGGCTCCTGCGACCCGCTGGCTGGCCGAACGCACCCCCGCGTGGCGTGAGCAGATCAAGTGGGCGACGCTGGACATGTCCGGGCCCTACCGATCGGTGTTCGACACGATGCTGCCCGACGCGGTCCAGGTCGCCGATCCGTTCCACCTCGTGAGGTTGGCCGGCCAGAAGCTCGACGAGGTGAGACGCCGCGTGCAGAACGAGACGCTCGGGCATCGGGGCCGGAAGGCCGATCCGCTCTACCGGGCCCGCAAGCTGCTGGTCATCGCCCAGGAACGCCTCGACGAGCGCTCGAAGGGCAAGCTGACCGGGCTGCTCAAGGCTGGCGATCCCAAGGGCGAGGTCACCGTCGCTTGGCACGCCAAGGAAGCGGTCCGTGAGCTCTACGCCCACCGCGACGAGCAGCTCGCGCTCGAGTGGGTCGATCAGCTCTCTGAGGACATGCGCTGGCGCGACTGCCCGCCCGAGATCCGCCAGCTCGGCCGCACGATGCGCAAGTGGCGCACCCAGATCGCCGCCTGGCACCAGGCACAGGTCTCCAACGGCCCGACCGAGACCATGAACGGCCTCGCCAAGCGCATCAAGCGCGTCGCGTTCGGCCTGCGGAACTTCGTCCACTGGCGCATCCGCGTGCTGCTCTACGCCGGCAAGCCCGACTGGACCAAGCTCCCCACGGTCACCCCATGACCCCGCTCAAATCCGAAGAGCCCTCATGGTGTCCAGTTCAGCGATGTACCTCGTCGAACATCCCGCCCAGCCAGAGGCGTTCCCCTCCATCCCAGAGACCATGTGGTGGGGAGTCATCACCCTCACGACCGTCGGCTACGGCGATGTCGTGCCGGTGACCGGCCTGGGCCAGCTCGTGGGTGCCGTCGTTGCGATACTGGGAATCGGGATGTTCGCCCTACCGGCCGCGCTGATCGCCACCGGCTTCGCGACCGCAACCGGCGTCGAGGACGACCCACACGGCACGTGAGGGCAACAGCGAGGATGCCCCGTGATCCTCGACCGTGCCCGGAACCGTCAACCTGCGATTGGCACGCCCCAGGCGGAGTGTGTCCATTAGGTCTTCGCTCATCGTTCGGCGTCGGCGTAGCCGGCGCCCCGTTCGGCAGCGAGCTGCACCGCGATCTGGTCGATGCGGCTCTCGACGAAGTCGCGGGTCTTGTCGTCGGTGAAGTGGACGTAGCAGCCCTTGAGCCCGCGGCTGAGCAGCACGCGGTAGGTGTTCTTGACCAGCCGTGTGAAGTCCTCGTCGCTGGTGCCGCGTTTGAGTCCGCCGTCGTGGGAGAACTCCTTGCGGCCGACCCAGCCCTCGCGTGGGCGGTAGACGAGGTCGTTGCCGAATATGACGCCGGCGTAGTCGAACTCGAAGCCCTGTGCGGTGTAGATGCAGCCGACCTGGTCGATCCCGCCCGGCTCGCTGGCCCAGAAGTACGACTTCGGGATGCCCTCGGCCAGCCCGGTCGCGTTCGGTCGCGCGTTCCAGGGGCGGCTCCACCCGTCGACCTGGACGTCGGGGGACAAGGTGCCGTCGTCGCGGGGATCGGACCAGGGCCAGCAGTAGCCCGCGACCATGCGTGCGCTGTGGCCTTCCTCGGCCTTGTGGCGGATCAGCGCTTCCAGCTCCTCGGGGGAGTCGACGATGTCGAAGTCGAAGTTGTCGTCGCCGGTCCACAGCGCGTTCGCCGTACGACGGATGCCGAGCGTCGACTCGATCCACCGCACGTAGCCGTCCGAGCCGCCGCAGCGGAACTGCGCCTCGAGCTCCAACTCGTGGACCTCGATGTCGTGGTGGGCGGCGAGCCGCTCGATGTCGTCGCTGTTGCCGATCTCGTCGCGCTTCACGGCCTGCATGTCGTCGATGAAGAACACGCTGACCCGCGCGACCGACAGCAGCTCGTCGATCTGGGGGCGGTCGGGGTCGATGGCGTTCTTCTTGCGGAACCGGTCCCAGGAGAACTTGCGGATGCGGTGTGCCTCGTCGCAGACCAGCACGTCGAGCGTGTCGTCCTCCGCGTTGAGGTAGGAGTTGAAGAACTTGAACATGCCGGCAGCCCGGGTGCCGACCCGTTTGCGGACGGTGTTGGTGAAGGCCGATGACCCGGTCGCGTGGTGGACGGCGTAGCCGTTGGCTGCGAGCTCGGCGACGAGGTTCAGCGCGATGACGGACTTGCCCGTGCCGGGTCCGCCACGGATGACGAACACCGCCTTGGTGTCGAGGTCGCGTGCCTCGGCGACCTTGGCGAGGATCGACTTGAAGACCACCTGCTGCTCGTCGAGAAGGACGTAGGCGGGCTCGCCCTGGATCATGGCGGCGGTGTGGTCGAGCAGCTTCTTGTGCGGGCGGTACTTGCCCTCGCGGACGCTGCGCAGCACGCCGAGCCCGCGGCCGTCGCCGAGGTGGTCGTCCAGGAACTGCACGAGTTCCGTCACGCGGTCGCCGGCGAACAACGGGTAGATGCCCAGGGTGTTCGCGTGCCGCGGCGACAGCAGCTCGGACTGGTCGTCGTGGGTGAAGTCGTGCAGGTACGCGCAGGCACGGAGCCGCACGTTGCCGTCGTGGAAGGTCTCGTGCGCGTCGGCCAGGTACTGCTGGTACTGCCCGACCTGTGCGGAGGGGTGCAGCTGTTCCTTCAGACCCTTGCCATAGCGGACGGTGACCAGGTCCTCGACACGTGAGGGTTGGACGTCGTCGCTCCACTGCTTGAGCTCGACGATCACGGCAGCCGGGCGCCCGTCGCGGTCGTGGCCGGTGATCATCGCGTCGAGGCGCTTGGAGGTCAGCGGCAGCTGGTACTCGAGCAGCAGCCCGTGATCGAGGAGCCCGCCGATCTCGATGGCGTTGGAGAGCGCCTTCAGCGAGTTGCGCCACGAGCGGACCTCGCTCTCTGGCGGGTTCCAGCCGTAGTAGTCGAAGAACGCGGTGCGGAGCCGCTCCGCGATCTCGTTCTGCTTGGCGTGCTCGACGAACACGCTCGTCGTCCCCCAGTACAGCTCAGCCACGCCAATCCTCATCGTCGGAGGCTGAGCGTAGTGATGGGTGGAGAGCAAGCCGGGACTTCTTCCAGAGGCAGCCCTGGGCCAATTCGCAGGGTCCCGCCCTTGAGGAAGCAGCGCGGCCCGCGCAGTCACCGTCAGCCCAGAACTGGCACTGCCTGCCGCGCCATGAACCTTGTCGGCCGCCAATCGTCATGGTTCCAATCAACGGGAGGTCACTCCGCCCGGTACGGCCCCTGCTGGTAGGGCCACGTCACCATGTTCCTTTCGGCGGATCGTGGCCGACTGGTGCCACTCGACAGCCTCCGGAAGCTCATCGAACTGCAGCAGCTGACCGTGACGGGCTTCCATAAGCGTTTGGATCTCGGCCGGGCTCGCGTAGAAGTACTCGCGCCTGAGGTTCACAAGGTTGACCCGCTTGGCGGCCAGGGCCCGGTGGAGGTCGGCCTCAAGTCCGACGGCATCCTCAGAGAACACCAGGGCGTGCGCGTCGAACTTGAACGGCACAGATGCGTCCCCGAGTTCGTGGACGCGGTCCATCGGTTCGAGTCGGCGTGTCATCCCGACCTTGATGATGCCCTCGCCGAACGAGCCGACGTTCGAGATCACGTAGACGTAGCCCGCTCGAACGTTGGCTTCGCGGTCAAGCACGCCTTGCAGCGCCGACTCGACCTCTCCGAGGGCCGCCTGAGCAGCCTCCAATTCCTCGGGGGAGGCGCCTGACGTCTGGAGTCGGGCGAGCACGCTGCGCCGGTGGTTCGCTTCCTTCTGAAGGCGCTCCTCCTCGCGCTTCAATTCGGCCATCGCCTTGCGCTCCTCGCGGAGACGTTCACGCTCCTCGCGAGCCCGTTCCTTCTCCTCCGCAACCATTGCTAGGTAATCGGCGGTCAGTTCCAGTTCGGCGGTGCGCAGTCGGTGGTACTCGTCTGTCACCTCGATCGACATGGTTTTCCCGAGCTTGGCGATCGTTTCCCTCGACTTGCTAAGCCGCGAGAGAGCGGATTCCAGCTTGTATGGCTTCATCGTGCGGACGAGGTTGTCAGCCTCGTTGTTGTATGCCCGCAACATCAGCTTGGAGAAGTCCTTCACCATCTTGCGCCCCTGGGCGGCCGATCCGTTGACCTGCCAGGTTGTTGCACCCACGACGGCGCCACCGTTGCGGGCAAGGGTCTTGAACTGGTCGGAGAGCACCGCAAGGCGTCCCTTGTAGGCGGCCGCATCCTCCAGTCGGTGTCGGAATTCGTAGATTCCGACCTCCTGCAGTAAGGCGGCTTCTCGGGTCTCGATCACGTCTGTCTGAGCTTTTGCCAGCTCCTGGCGCGTCGATGTCAGCTGCCGCGAAACCTCGGCGAGTTCCGATCGGAGTCGAGCGATCTCGCGTGCGAGACCCGGTGCCTCCGCGCCACCAGCGCGCTCCACGATCTCGCGCAATCGGTCGAGTTCAGCCTCAGCTTCTTGGCGGCGCTTGGTTTTGAAGAGGCCGCCTCGTCCCGGACGCTCGTCGGCAGTACCTTCCACGGGTTCGGTGCCAGTCGCCGACCGCGGGGGAGCTTCCGTTGGAGCCGAGGGGACAGGCTCGGTTGCCTCAGATGGCGAACCGGGAGCGTTTGTCGAGATCGGTGCCGGCCTCGAGGTCGGCGGAGGCGCGGAAGGGGGCGGCGTCGAAGGATTCGCCGAAGGCGGCAGCGGCGGCGCGCTGGCCAGCCGTCTCCGGATCTCATTGATGACAACATCAAGTTCGGGCGGCCGCTTGGCCTGCAGGAACGTCATGGTGTCGCAATCGAAGGCGGCCTTGAAGTCCTCGTTCCGGGCCGTGCTGGCACGGTGGAATCGCACATAGCCGGGGGTCATTCGTCCGCCGTCACTGACCTCGACATCGAGAATGTCGCTGACCGGGATCATCCTCGGAGATGACTGCTTCTTCACGGTTTGGGTCAGAATGCCGGTGAACTCCAAGGTGACCGTGCTGCCGTCGAAGCTGAGGTGCCCTTCGTTGAGCTTCAATCTTGCCACGTGCATACCCCCTATTGGATGACCTCGCCTTCCAGGAGATGCACCCTACGGAAAGAGTGTGACGTCCTTTGGCTCGTGAGGCGGGCCGCCGATCTGCAGCTAGTGCACCGTGCAGCAGGCCTTCGTGCCAGGCGGAAGCCGAAAGGATCTACGCCTCGAACACTCGGCGCAGGTCGAAGGAGCTGAGCTCGAGTGGGTCCCTCTCGCAGGCCTTGGGAGTCCTGTCGACGCTAGGTTCATCGAGGCCGACCTCGCGTGGAAGGGCTCACGATGCCGCGGCCTGAAAGGCCAGGTACTGCGTGGCGCCGAGACGAGATCGTCCTCGCCCTCGATCCATGTGTCAGCCCGGGCCGACCTGGACGGGGCGTCCCTTCGGCGGCTAGTTGTAGTTCCTCGCAAGGTTGTTCACAGAGCGAGAGCCTCCCGGCACATCCGGCGAACAACGAGCAAACGGGAGGATCTTGGTGTTCAAAGGGTTGAGCGCGAAATCCCACGCCGGCGAGAGGCCTCGTCGTTGAGTGAGACGTCAGCGATCGCGTTCGGCGAGAAGCTGCTGGCGTTGTTGGGTACCGGCAGCTTCACGACGTCGTACAAGTACGCGCTGCTGCTGGCGATGTTGGACGCAGTGGTCGAGGAGACCCACCCAGACGGCACCCCTCCCGAGCACCTGTCGGGACGCGATCTCGGGCGTCGCGTCTTCGCGCTGTACTGGCGCCAAGCTCGCCCGTACACCGAAAGGGGCCCGTTGCGGCAGTCAAGGCAGCGCGACCTGGTGGTGAAGATCGCGGAGCTGCGCGAACGCCTGGGGGTGTCAGCACACGAGCCGCTGGACGTGGTTCGGCGGAAGCGTCCTGCGGACATCGTCCAGCTCGAGCAGGAGGTCGTCGCCACGGTGATGCGGTACCCGATCGTGCTGCTGCAGCGCTTCGGGACCGGCTCGAGCGCCATCGATGATCGGTTCATCTACGACGTGACGTGGGACGACGGGGTGTCGCCCGCGCAGGTGCAACGTGCCGGGTTCGACGATCGACTCCGCCTTGTGGATGGCGCCGCGTCGCACCTCGCAGCGCTCAACGGGTTGATCCGTCCGGTCATCGAACGCGAGTGGCTCCTGCATGTCGCGCGTCGGAACGAGGGCGACGTCGATGAGCTGCGGCTGGAGGCGTTCCTCTTCGGCAGCGAACGCTCGTCGTTGGCGGCGTTACGCCAGCCGCTTCTCGAGATGCAGCAGGGCCGCTGCTTCTACTGTCGTGGCGAGCGTGGACCGTGGGAGGTTGATCACTTCCTCCCCTGGGCGCGATGGCCGGACGACCGCCTGGACAACCTGGTCCTCGCGGATCGCCGCTGCAACAACGACAAGCGAGCCGCCCTGCCGGCGCTGACACATCTGGAGCGGTGGTGGCAGCGAACGCTGCCGGACACCGATGGAGACAGGAACCTCGCGCTTGTTGCTGAGCGACTGCAATGGCCGCGCCGACCCGAGAGGACCGCTGCCGGCGCCCGCGGGCTGTATCGCTATCAGCCGCCCGGCACGATGTTGTGGGCAGGGACGGGGCGCGTCGAGGCGTTCGACCCGCGCCAGCTTGAGGGCGTGTTCGTCGGCCTCCGGCTGGCGGCTGAGCCGCGTCCGGGGTACGGGGAGTCCTGACATGGTGAGTAGCGACGGTTGGCCAGGCCGAGCTGTCGCATCATGAACCGTCGAGCTGCACTTGACGCGCTGTACGAACAGATCGCCGAGCTGCGGGAGCAGGTCGGCGAGCCGCGTCTGCTTAGCGAGTGCACCAGCCGGACCGGCTGGCCGCGGCACGGCGTCTACCTCTTCTTCGAGTCGGGGGAGTTCCGGGAGGACGGGGTCACGCCGCGGGTGACTCGCGTCGGAACCCACGCGCTGACGGCAACGTCGCGCGTCACGCTCTGGCGACGTCTTGCGCAGCATCGAGGCGCCGTTGGCGGGCGCAACCCCGGCGGTGGCAACCACCGTGCATCGATCTTCAGGCTCCACGTCGGAACGGCGCTTAAGAGCCGAGATCGGGCTCACCATGCCCCGTACTGGGGTCGACGGATCCGGGCGTCACCGGAGGTCCGTGAGGGCGAGGTAGCGCTCGAGCAGGCGGTCTCACGCGAGATCGGCGCCATGCCGTTGCTGTGGCTCGCGGTGGACGACCGGAGCGACCGCGCCGTCATCGAGCGCGACCTGATCGCGCTGCTGTCCAACGCTGATCGTGACGTCGTCGATCCAGCGTCTACGACGTGGCTTGGACACGGCGCCGACCGCGAGGCCATCAGGGCCTCTGGCCTCTGGAACGTCGACCACACGAGGCGGACGGCCGAGCCAGAGGGACTCGATCTGTTCCGGGCCTGTATCGAGTCGTCGCGCTAGACGGTCCTGCGGTTGCGCCCAGGTTCGATGGCCGTGTCGCCGATCGACGTTCCCGGTCATGGCGAGGCGCGACCATCGAGGTTCAGAAGCGACGCGTACGCGCCGATAGGTCTCCGAAAGGGGGATCAGATGGCAGCAGGAGACTCGGCAGGTGCGGAGGCCCGTCGGCAGCAAGCGCTCGCGGAAGCGCACGTACGTGCCGCCACCCAGGCCCGGGCCGCTGCCTCGCGCTACGAGATCGCGGAAGTGACCGAGCGGCGCACGGCGACAACATTGGCGCCGCTGTCTGGCGTCGGTTACCACCTGCTCGCTGATCGCGGTTGGCCGGGGAGTTCTCGCGCGCAGGTCGACCTGGTCGTCATCGGCCCTGGTGGGCTCTTCATCGTGGACACCAAGGCTTGGGCTGAGGTCACCATCAGTGATGGGCGCATCTTCCGGGGGCAGGACGACGCGACCGACTCGATCAACGCGTTGGCCGATCTCGGCGACGTGACGGAGGCGGAACTGGCGAACGTCGGTCTCGCTCCCGGCGAGGTCCGACCGATGATCGTGCTCGCCGGACGGAAGGGCATCGATGAACTCGTCGGCGCGGTTCGCGTCGTCGGCGAGCATGACGCACTCCGGTTCATCGCCAAACATGGCAACCGCCTCACGGCGTCGCAGATCGACGCGGTTCTCGCACGGGCGCTCACCCTCTTCCCGCAGGTCAATGCACCGGCACCGGTGAACGCTGTCGTCGATGAGCCGATACTCGCTGCACCGGCCGCGGACGACGCGGCGATGCCTTCGTCCGACCCGGCTGTGCCGGGCGCAGCGCCCGGCCCGGAGCAGGAAGCGTTGCTCAGCGAGTCGGAGATCCAGGATGCGCTGCTCGAGGGGATCATGGCGAGCCCCATCGAGGAGTGGATGTCGTTCCTCCACCCCGATCAGGCGAAGCTCGTCCGCCGCACGTTCAACGGCCCCGCCCGGATCCGCGGCGCGGCGGGGACCGGCAAGACCGTTGTAGGCCTACACCGTGCAGCACATCTCGCCCGCACGCGGCGAGGCAAGGTCCTCGTTACGACGTTCGTCCGGACCTTGCCCGCGGTGATGCGTCACAACCTGCATCGACTCGCGCCCGACGTCGCTGATCGGGTCGAGTTCACCGGCGTTCACCAGTTCGCCCGCCGTGTGCTGGTCGACCGCGGTGTCGAGTGCAACCTGCATCCACGTCAAGCGGATGCAGCGTTCGCTGCCGTCTGGGAGGAGCTCTCCGCGGACAGCCCCCTCAAGCGATCAAGTGCGGAGCGTGGCTACTGGAAGGAGGAGATCGACTACGTCCTCAAGGGCCGCGGCATCAGCCGCTGGGAGCAGTACGCCGATCTGCCGCGGACAGGGCGGCGTCGAGCGCTGAGCCTCGATCAGCGCCGATCGGTGTGGGACCTGTACTCGGCGTACACGCAACAACTTCGTGAGCGCGGCGTTCACGATTACGGCGACGTGATCCTGCTCGCTGAAGCGGCGCTGTCGCAGCCGTTTGACGAGCCCTACACGGCCGTCATCGTCGATGAAGCCCAGGATCTGTCCTGCGCCATGGTCCGCATGCTGCACTCGCTGGTTGGCGATGCACCGGACGGCCTGACCTTGATCGGCGACGGTCAGCAGTCCATCTACCCAGGCGGCTACACCCTCGCCGAGGCTGGCATCAACCTCGCGGGACGCGGTGTCGTGATGGATGTGAACTACCGGAACACCGCACAGATCCTCGACTTCGCGAGCCGGATGGTGGCTGAGGACGAGTTCGCAGACATCGAGGGGGCCATCGCGCGTGGTGACGCGCCGGGCGAGGTGGCGCGCCACGGTCCCGAGCCGATCGTTGAGCGGTGTTCGAGTTACCGGGATCGCGAGTCGCGGATGGTGGAGCGTGCCCGCAGCGTGCTTCGTGAGGTCGGCACGGGGATGGGCGACCTCGGCGTGCTGTGCATCAGCCGATCGGGGGCGGACCGCGCGGCGAAAGCGTTTCGCGACGTCGGTGCGCCGGTCGTCATGCTGGATACCTACGACGGCGGTCAGGTCGATGCGATCAAGATCGGAACCATCAAGCGTGCGAAAGGCCTGGAGTTCAAGCAGGTCCTGCTCCCCGACGTTCGGGACGAGCAGATCGGCGACGGCGCCGCGCCTGATGATGGCGCGGAACGAGAACGGTGGGAACGACTGCGACGTGAGCTGTACGTCGCGATGACGCGTGCACGGGACGGGTTGTGGGTCGGCGTTGTGTAGCTCTCGTCCGGCTCGTCAACCGTCACCCACGCCGTAGCGCGCCGGAACGACCTCGGTCGGGGCGCTGGCGTTCTCGTCGCGTAGATCCTGGATCGGTCCGTCGGCGATCCCTAGGGTCGTGCTCCGATGATGGGGCGGCAGGGGGCAACGGTGGGGGAGCGCGAGCTGGTCTCGGGCGTCTACGAGCGGCTGATCGATCAAGTCACGCGCGAGGGGCTCGCTGGGCTGACCGACGTGACGGCCGAGGAGCGTGCGCTGCTGGCGGCCGAGGCACCGGACCGGCTCGCCGCCCACCTCGCGGAGCGCCTGCACGCGACCCTGCGACGGGCCGGTGATCTTGGTGAGCAGGTGGCCCTAACCCAGCAGCTGCTTGGCCTGTTGGACGCGGTGGATGACGCGACCGCTACCTCGACGCTGCTGGATGAGCCGGCCACGGTGCTCACCCGGATCGGCGCGCCGCTGCTGCCCGGCGAGACGCCACCACCGCTGCCGCTGATCCCGTTGTCGGACTCCGACCTGCTCGTCAACGCGCGTGACGAACCGCGGTTCGGCGACGCGCTGCTTCGGGAGCTGGAGACGGCCGACCGTGTCGATCTGATCGTCGCGTTCATCCGCTGGGCCGGTATCCGGATCGTCCTGGAGCCACTGCAGCGACTCGCCGAGCGGGGCGTGCCGCTGCGGGTGATCACCACCACCTACCTCGGCTCGACGGAGCGACGGGCGCTTGATGAGCTGCGTGCGTTGGGCGCGGACGTGAAGGTGTCCTACGACACCCGCTCGACCCGGCTGCACGCCAAGGCCTGGCTGCTGCACCGCAACAGCGGCTACTCGACCGCGTTCATCGGCTCCTCGAACCTGTCACGCACCGCGCTGCTCGACGGGCTCGAGTGGAACGTGCGGCTGGCTCAAGCGCATGCGCCGACGGTGATCGAGAAGGTCGCCGCGACCTTCGAGACCTACTGGGCTGACCCGGAGTTCGAGCCGTACGGCGACGCTGACGGGGAGCGCTTCGACGCCGCGATCGCCGCGGAACGATCCGGTGACTACGCCGGCCGGCTGACCGTCACCTCCGGGCTCGAGGTCCGCGCCTGGCCCTACCAGCAGGAGATCCTCGAATCGCTCGACGTGGAGCGTCGGCGGCGCGACCGGTGGCGCAACCTGGTCATCGCACCGACCGGGACCGGCAAGACCGTGGTCGCGGCGCTGGACTACCGCCGGCTGGGTGACCAACACCCCGACCTGCCGGCGCGCCCGTCGCTGCTGTTCGTCGCGCACCGCCGGGAACTGCTCGAGCAGAGCCGTCGCACCTTCCGCGAGGTGCTGCAGGACGGCGCGTTCGGGGAGCTGCTGGTCGGCGGTGAACAGCCGCGCGACTGGCGGCACGTGTTCGCCTCGATCCAGTCGCTGACCGCGGCCGGGATCGAGCAGCTCGACCCGAGTCGGTTCGACGTGGTCGTCGTCGATGAGTTCCACCACGCGGAAGCCGCCACCTACCGCCGGTTGCTGGACCACCTCGACCCTGTGGTGCTGCTCGGCATGACCGCCACCCCGGAACGCACCGACGGGTTGGACATCAAGCGCTGGTTCGACGGCCGGTTCGCGTTCGAGATGCGTCTATGGGATGCGCTCGACCAGCGGCTGCTGAGCCCGTTCCAGTACTTCGGCATCGCGGACGACACCGACCTGTCCGCGGTGACGTGGCGCCGTGGCGGGTACGCCACCGCGGAGCTGTCCAACGTGCTGACCGGTGACGACGCCCGGGTCACCAAGGTGCTGCGCACCGTGCGCGACCTGATCGCCGACACCACACGGATGCGGGCGCTCGGGTTCTGCGTGTCGGTCGAGCATGCGGAGTTCATGGCCCGCCGGTTCCAGGAGCACGGCATCGCCGCGCAGGCGGTCACCGGCGCGACGCCGGCGGATGAGCGCGAGCGTTCCCTGCTGCGGCTGAAGGCCGGTGAGGTGCAGGTGCTGTTCACCGTGGATCTGTTCAACGAAGGGGTGGACGTCCCGGAGATCGACACCGTGCTGTTCCTGCGGCCGACGGAGTCCGCGACGGTGTTCCTCCAGCAGCTCGGTCGTGGGTTGCGCAAGGCGCGAGACAAGCCGTGTCTGACGGTGTTGGACTTCGTCGGCAACCAGCACCGCGACTTCCGGTTCGACCTGCGGTTCCGCGCCATCACCGGGCGCAGCCGACGGCAGCTCGAACACGATGTGAACGAGGGCTTCCCCTACCTGCCCGTCGGCTGCCACATCGCCCTTGACCGGCAGGTCGAAGCGATCGTGCTCGACAACGTGCGACGCCAGCTGCGGGTCACGACCAAGAGCCTGGTTGCGGAGCTGCAGCAGCTGCGCGTGCAGCTCGGCGAGGTCCGGCTCGCGACCTTCCTCGACGAGACGGGGGTCGAGCTCGCCGACGTCTACAAGTCGTCGGTCGGTGGCTGGACCCGGTTGCAGCGCGAGGCTGGGATCGACCTGCCGCCGGCGGGAGCGGACGAGTCGGCGCTCGGCAAGCGGATCGTGGCGTTGACCCACCTCGACGACCCGGAACGGCTGGGGCTGCTCGCCCGGTTCGCGGCTGGGGAGCTCGACCTTGCCGATCTGGATGGCCGCGCGCGGCGGGTGGTGACGATGCTGGTCGGTGCGGTCGTGGGGGAGAAGGAGGCGCTCGAGGACCTCGCTGCCGCGGCTGCGCAGATCCAGGCGTGTCCGGCGTTGTTGGCCGAGATGTCGGAGTTGGCGGCGCTCCTCGAGGACCGAGCGCCGCACCTGCCGACCGTGCTCAGCGACCTGCCGGAGGTGCCGCTGCAGGTGCACGGGACCTACAAGCGGGCTGAGGTGCTCCAGACATTCGGAGGGCGGGGCAAGGGTCGGGTCATCGGAGCGCAGTACGACGCCGCGACCAACACGGATCTGCTTTTCGTGACGCTCAACAAATCCGAGGAGCTCTACACCCCCACCACGATGTACCGCGACTACGTCATCTCCCGGGACCTGTTCCACTGGGAGTCGCAGTCCAACGCGTCGCGACACACCGGTGCGGGGAAGCGCTATTTGGAGCGCAGCTCCAGAGTCCTGCTGTTCATGCGCATCGAGCCCAAGGGGCCCTTCCTCTTCCTGGGCGCAGCCGAGCTCGTGTCGGCGGAGAACGACCGGCCGATCGCGATCACGTGGAAGCTGCGTACCCCGCTGCCGGAGGACGTGTTCCAGGCCGCGCGGCGCGTGGCGGGTTGAGCCGTTCGAGACTCTCCCAGGATGGAGCGCGAAGCTCAGCTCGTTGCCGACCATGGCGGCGGCTCCGTGGTTCATCTCGACGCGGTCCCGAGAGGTCTTCAGCGCCAAGTCGCGTCGCGGTCGCAGGTAGCTCGCAGCTCTGAACGCCACCGGGCGGGCGTCGAAGGTAGGTGCGTGCTCTAGAAGCTCCTACGAAGGGGTGCTGTAGCGTGAGCCGATGGCTCAGTACCCGCGGGTTCGCGAACAGCACATCGCCGTGTTCGGCGAGAGCGGCTCGGGGAAGACCGTGTTGCTGTCCTCCTTCTTCGGACCGACGCAGGAGGGCGGGTACTCGAAGAACCTGTGGGATCTCGTCGCCGACGACGCCGGCCAGGGCAACCGGCTGTACCAGAACTTCCTCGGCATGCGGGACCGCTCCACGGTGCCGATGCCGACGCGGTTCAACGCGACGACCTACGGGTTCTCGGTGAAGCTCCGTGGCGGGGACGACGCCGACGGCAAGAAGCGCCCCTTCGATGTCCTCCGGCTCGTGTGGCACGACTACCCGGGGGAGTGGTTCACGGAGTCTCCGAGCAGCGAGGAGGAGGCCAGCCGGCGCGTGGAGACGTTCCGGGCGCTGCTGGGCTCCGACGTGGCGCTGCTGTTGGTCGACGGGCAGAAGCTGCTCGATCATCGGGGAGAGGAAGAGCGCTACCTCCGGTCGCTCATGACGAACTACCGACAGGGCATCCTGCGGCTGCGGGAGGACCTGCTGGCCGGCCAGCCCCGTCTGGTGCAGTTCCCCCGCATCTGGATCCTGGCGCTGTCGAAGGCGGATCTGTTCCCGGATTGGGACGTCTACGCGTTCCGCGACCTGGTCATCGGGCAGGCCGCCGAGCACATCGATGAGTTGCGCGCGACGATCCAGGACCTGGTCGAGGCGCCCGACGCGTTGTCGGTGGGCGAGGACTTCCTGTTGCTGTCGTCCGCCAGGTTCGAGCTCTCTTCGGCCGACGCGACGCCGGTGACGATCGATGTGACGCGACGGGTCGGCCTCGACCTCATCCTGCCCGTGGCCTCGTTGCTGCCCCTCGAACGCCGGGTCCAGTGGAACGAGCGGCTGGAGATCCCGAGGAAGGTGCTCGACACCCTGGCTGTCGGCGCCGACGCCCTGGCGCTGGTGCTGACGGGTGGGAAGATCGCCGGACTGAACAAGCTCGTCGGCAGGTTGCCCAGGGTCGGGCCCCTCGCGAGCAGGGCAGCGATCCCCGCGCTGATCGCGGCCGCCAGGATGGCGGAGTCCCAGGCCCGGCAGATCAACGCACGGGCCCGCGAGAACCACGACTTCCTGACGGCAACGCTCACGCAGTTCAAGTTGGACCTGGAGCAGGGCATAAAGAGCGGGCTGCTCATCAGGAGCCGTCGGTGAGTCCCGATCAAGATCTTCCGACGCAGCTCATCTGGGCCACACGCGGGCACTCGTGGGGGTTCCGGTTCCTGATGGACGCCGGGTTGCCCGACCCGCTGCCGGCGTACGAACGCGCCTTCGCGGACGTGGGCGACGAGCCGACGGCGTGGCGACGCCTGGTCGACACGGTCGCACTGCGCTTCCCGGATCCAGAGCAACGTCGGGACGACGTCGGCCGCGTGATCCCCCACGAGTTCGTCGTGTCCGGGGAACTCGCGGCCTCGGTCACGTCGGTCGAGGAGGGGCTACGGCGGATCTGGCCCTTGGTCGAAGCCACCTACGCGCGTGTTTGGGATGCCGGGGGGCCGCCGTCCGCGACGGACCTCGAGTCGACGGCCGGATAGGGCGGGATCGCTGCTGTCGTCCACGGACGTCGGGCGTCAGCTACAGCAAGCCACTCCAGACGACGAACCCCACGGCGGTGGCCATGCGCGTACCGAAGCGGCCGCCTGCCACCTGCCTCGGCGGGTTCGGGCGGTGGCGCGTGGTCACGTGCACCGCGAGTCCGGCGGCCCGTGCTGCCAGGCGGGCCGACACCTCGACGATCCGCTACGCCTCAGCGGCAGCCTGCGTCGTCGACGGAGGGGGGTCGACGAAGTCCGGGAGCGGCCGGTCGTCTGCCTCGATATCGGCGTCCGCGTCGAGTCGTTCCTCGTGGGCGGCGAGCAGTGCCGTGAGCGCCTGGATGGCGGGGCGGTCTGCCTCGAGCCGGTCGAGCGCACCGTTCATGCGCTCGCGCCAGATCTCGGAGTGAGGTCCCGCGACGACCGGGACCTTGTTGATCGCGGTGGGCTTCTCGCCGAGCCGCGTCGCCATGCCCGGTCCCCATACGACGAGCAAGGGGCGGACATCGCGGCTCGCGCCGTACGCCCGGAGTTGCTCGGAGAGCTCGCGTGCCTGGCGGGCCGCCTGCCGGCTCGCGCCGTTCAGGAAGCGTTCGACGTCGCTCCGGGCGGTCCACTTGCTCTCGATGGCGTACACACGCCCCGGTCCGACGACGACGTGGTCGACGTTGCTCCGGGACAGCGGGACGTCGTGGAAGACCTTCCACCGGCGGTCGAGCTTCTCCAGTTCGCACGCCGTCCACTGCTCGGCATCCGCACCCATCGATCGGTTGCCGAGGCCGAGGCTGAGGAACACCGCGTGCGCGAACAGCGGCAGCCCACCGAGCAGCATGCCCACCAGCAGTCCCACGACGAACTGGGCGACGTTCAGAACGATCATCAATGCAGCGAGACCCGCCACGAACGCGATCCAGACGAGCAGGAACCCGACGTAGCGTCCCTTGTTCGCGCTCAGGTGCGTGTAGAACTCGGCGCGCACCAGCGCTCGTGCCGCCACGCCTGCGCGCTTCGTTGATCGGTGATCGTGCTTCCGGCGTGCCATCCCGCCCCCCAGATCGGTTCCTCTGAACCTCGGCCGGTGAGGCTGGAACCTGAAGACCCAGCCCGTCATCGGCTCCCGGTCCGCCGCTCCCGGTCTCGTTGGACACCTGATCAACAGCTGCAGCGGATGGGACCGACCGACGTCATCGGCCTGGATCGTGGCCCACGGCTGCTGCCAGGGCTGCGGATCGAGATCCGTGCAGTCGCCGAGGTCGAGCAGCTGCGAACCGACTGGCGTCCACCGGTTCGCTGATCGGTCGGCCCGGAACCCTGCGGGCATGTCGTGCTTCGGCGCAGCGTTGGTCGTTGCACGAGGGATCGCGGCAGGATCCACGCGAGGAGCCGGTCGGCCATCGGACGCCGGCACCACGACCGAGAGGGACACCACATGAAGATCGCGATCATCGGGCTCGGCAAGATGGGCGCCAACATGGCCGAACGGCTCCGGCGCGCCGACCATGAGGTGATCGGCTTCGACCGCGATCCCGACAGGGCTGACGTCGCATCGGTGCAGGCGGCCGTGACGGCGTTGGACGGGGAGCCGCGCCGCGTCGTGTGGGTCATGGTCCCCGCCGGGGAGCCCACCAACGACACGATCGACGAACTCGCCGAGCTGCTCGATGAGGGCGACCTCGTCGTCGACGGCGGCAACTCGAACTACCACGACACCCAGCGGCACGCCGAACTGCTCGCGCAGCGGGGCATCGGCCTGGTCGACGCCGGCGTGTCGGGCGGGGTGTGGGGGCTCGAGGAGGGCTACTGCATCATGGCCGGTGGCGGTGAGGCGGACATCGACCATCTGCGGCCGATTTTCGACGCCCTGGTCACCGAGGGCGGCTTCGCGCACGTCGGGCCGGTCAGCACCGGGCACTTCACGAAGATGGTCCACAACGGCGTCGAGTACGCGCTCATGCAGGCCTACTCGGAGGGCTTCGAGCTGCTGGACAAGGTCGACCTCGACATCGACGTGCCGGGTGCGCTGGAGGTCTGGCGACACGGCAGCGTCGTGCGTTCGTGGTTGCTCGACCTGCTCGCCGCGGGTGTCGCCGCCGACCCGGGCCTGAACTCGGTCACCGGCTACGCCGAGGATTCCGGCGAAGGACGCTGGACGGTCGAAACGGCGATCGAGCACGCGGTCCCGGTGCCCGCCATCAGCGCGGCGCTCTACGCCCGCTTCGCCTCCCGGCAGGACGACTCGCCCGCGATGCGGGCGATCGCGACCCTGCGCAACCAGTTCGGTGGCCACGAGGTGCGCTCATCATGACCGAGCGCAGCGACGGGATCGTGCTGTTCGGGGCTACCGGGGACCTAGCCCGCAAGAAGCTGTTCCCCGCACTGCACCAGCTGGCGGTCCAGGACGTCCTGCCCGAGGTCGTGGTCGGCGTCGGGCGCTCCGAGTGGACCGTCGAGCAGCTGATCGACCATGCCCGCGACGGCATCGAGCAGTTCGGGAACGGCGTCGACGAGGCGGCCTTCGAACGTCTGGTCGGGGCGTTGCGTTACGTGTCCGGGGACTACGGCGCGGGCACCACCTACGCGGGGATCGCCGACGCCCTCGGTGCCAGCGAGCGGCCCCTGCTCTACCTCGCCATCCCACCGAGCCTGTTCGGCACGGTCATCGCCGGCCTGGCGACCCAGGGGCTGCACGAGTCCGGACGGCTGGTGATCGAGAAGCCCTTCGGTCGCGACCTCGAGTCCGCACGCGAGCTCAACCGGTGCGTGCTGCAGCGCTTCGACGAGTCCGCGGTGTTCCGCATCGACCACTACCTCGGCAAGGAGGAGGTCCTGGACCTGCTGGTCTTCCGCTTCGCGAACCTGCTGTTCGAGCCGGCCTGGAACCGCCACTACATCGACAGCGTGCAGATCACCATGGCCGAGGACTTCGGGGTGGAGGGGCGCGGCGGCTTCTACGACGAGGTGGGCGCGCTGCGCGACGTCGTGCAGAACCACCTGCTGCAGGTCCTCGTCCTGGTGGCGATGGACCCACCGGTCGACGAGAGCGCCGAGGCGCTGCGCAACGAGAAGGTCAAGGTGCTGTCCGCGATGCCGGCGCTGGGGCCCGAGTCGATCGTGCGCGGGCAGTACGACGGCTACCTCGACGAGGAGGGTGTCGCCGAGGACTCCGACGTGGAGACCTACGTGGCGCTGGAAGCGAGGATCGACTCCTGGCGGTGGGCCGGGGTGCCGTTCCACATCCGTGCCGGCAAGCAGTTGGCGACCACGGCGACCGAGGTGCTGGTCGAGTTCAAGCAGCCGCCGAGGTTGTTCTTCGCCCAGTCGGAGACCGAGCCGCCCCACCCCAACCATCTGCTGTTCCGCCTCAAACCCGGTGAGCGGGTGTCGCTGTCCGTGCAGATCAAGCAGCCCGGTGAGGCGCTGCACAGCCGGCCGGTCGAGCTCGTCTACGACTACGACGAGCAGCGCGAAGGGCCACGCGCGGAGGCCTACGCGCGGCTGCTCGACAGCGCGCTCGACGGCGACCAGCGGCTGTTCGCCCGCGCCGACGGCGTCGAGCAGGCCTGGCGGATCGTCGGCCCCGTGCTCGAGGACCGTCCGCCGGTGGTCCGCTACCCGGTCGGCTCCTGGGGCCCGACGGAGGCCGACGCGCTGATCGCGGCCAACGGTGGGTGGCACTGCCCCCAGGTGAACACGGACGAGGTCGACACGGACGAGGTCGACGCGGACGAGGTGGACACGGGCGAGGTGGACGCAGATGCCTGACGCGGACCAGGCATCGGGCCTCGCTGATCGCTGCCATTGGTCGTCGCCGTGAAGCGGGAGACGCTCGCCGCGTCAGCGCTCGACGAGCGGGCGGCCGCCCACGTCGCCGCGGTGCTCGGTGACGCGATCGCCGCACGCGGGCGGGCGGGCGTGGCGTTCAGCGGGGGTGGGACGGCCACCTCGCTGTTCACGGCGCTCGTGGACCAGCCGGTCGACTGGTCGCGGGTGGCGGTGTGGCAGGTCGACGAACGCATCGCGCCCGCCGGGCATCCGGAGCGCAACCTGACGGCGCTCCGCGCCCAGCTCGTCGACCGGGTCGGACTGCCCGACACCCAGCTGCACCCGATGCCCGTCGCGGACGACGACCTCGACGCCGCCGCGGAGCGCTACGGCGAGCAGCTGCGAGCGGTCGCCGGCGACCCTCCCCGCCTCGATCTCGTCCACCTCGGGCTCGGCGCGGACGGCCACACCGCGTCGCTGGTGCCGGGCAGCCCGCTGCTCGAGCACGCTCCGGGCCCGGTGGCGGTCACCGGCATCTACCAGGGCCGTCGACGCATGACCCTGACCCTGCCGGTCCTGTCCGGTGCCCGCAACGTGCTGTGGTTCGTCCGCGGCGCGGACAAGGCGGACGCGGTGCGACAGCTCGTCGACGGCGACGTGTCCGTTCCGGCCGCACGGGTGGCTCGTGAGCGGGCGCTGCTGCTGCTCGACCCCGCGGCAGCCGGCGAGCTGTCGGTGTGAGCGGCTCGGGGCCATCCGGCAGGGGTACCCGGTGATCGACGCCCACTAGCGTGATGGTCCACCACGGACGGGACACCGCGTGACAGACGAGGTCGAGGTCGGAGCGACGGCCGAGTTGCGTCCAGGGACCATCCACCCGGCCGGCCGGTACGCCGTGGGCAACACCGGCGAGGAGCGGTTCGCGGTGACGCGCCGATGCCGCCACCTCGGCGCTGATCTGGCCGACGGGTCGATCGACGACGATGGCTGCCTCGTCTGCCCGTGGCACGGGGCCACCTACGACGTCGCGAGCGGTCGGATGACGCGGGGACCGCAGGGCATCTTCGCGAAGATCCCCGGGCTGGGTGCCGGCTTCAAGCTGCTGACCCGGATCCTGCCGCTCGGTCGCGGTGAGGTCGTCGAGCGAGACGGCACCACGTTCGTGCGGTAGCAGGCCCGGCGCGGGCACCCGGCGGGTCCGCGGCGCACGGCGTCGGCAGAGATCAGCAGCATGGCGTCGGCATGGGTCAGCCGCGCGGCCGCCGGGAACGCGGGTCCGTGAAGGTGCGCAGCGAGGCCGTGGCCGGGATGCGCTCGGTCGCGCCGGAGATCGATCCGCAGGTGCGGTAGCCCGTCCCCTGACCGGTCTCCTCCTCCAGCGACTCGAACAGCCGCGTGGGGTAGGTGGCCAGTCGCGTGAGGCCGTGGTTGGACTTCAGCTGGGAGGCCAGGCCGGCCGCGTGCCAGGTGATGCCACCGGTCAGCTGCCCCTGTTCGAGGACCAGCACGTCGGTCACGCCGCGCTTGGCGAGGTGGTGGGCCACGCTGCAGCCGATGATGCCGCCACCGACCACCACGACCTGCGCACGAGCGGGCAGTTCCACCAGCCACCTCCCACCCCCGCGAGCCGCCGCAACGTCGCCGAAGCCGCTGACCAGCCGCTGACGACCCGCGTGCGACACGCTGGTGTCCGGCTCGTCATCCGATCATCGCGGTTACGTTGCCCACACGACGACCGGGAGAGGGCGCACGTGGCAGAGCTCGACGGACCGTCGTGCGCGGGGATCGCCGCCCCCGAACTGGTCGGCCGCTACCGCAACAGACCGGTGGCGTAGGCCGTGGGCGTGGTGTTGCGGACCGACCGGATCGAGGTCACGTGCTCCCCGGAGCACGGGTTCGTCATCGGTTCGCTGACCACGCCGCAGCTCGGCAACGTGTTCTGGAACCCGCCGGGGGCGAGCTTCGCGCCCCTCGGCGACGACCTCGGTCCCACGGGTGAGGCGTCCATCGGCTCCTTCGATCGGGGGGTGCTCGCCGGGGGGTGGTTCCCGATGTTCCCCTCGGCTGGGCCGCCCGGCCGGGGTCACGACGGGTGGATGCACGGCGAGGCGCCGCGTCTGCCGTGGTCGGTGACCTCTTCCAGCGACACCCACGTGCGTGCCCGGCTGACCACGCCGGTGAGCGGGTTCCTGCTCGAGCGGGAGCTCCGCGTGTCCGGGCCGGTCCTGCGCGTGGAGACCGAGGCGCACAACGTCTCCGGCGCCGTCCGGTCCATCACCTTCGGTGAGCACCCGTGCTTCCTTCGGGAGGTGTTCGCCGGGGGACGGCTCGTCATGCACCCCGCGGCCGCCCGCGTCACCAGCCTCGCCGACCCCCCACACGCGTCGCTCGCGGGCGAGCAGGACTTCCCCTGGCCGGTGGCGACCGGCATCGACGGCGATGCGCACGACGTGTCGGCCCTGCCCGTCGATGCCGACGGTCGCCACGACCACGTCGAGGTGGCCCTGCCGGACGGCGTGGTCGACATCCTCGATGCGAGCGCCACGGCCGGGGTGCGCCTCGCGTGGGACGCGGCGGCGATGCCCTACGCGCTGCTGTGGGAGCACTTCCTGCCGGGCTCGAGTCCCTGGCCGGGGGACGTGTTCGCGATCGAGCCGGCCTCCGCGGCGGGTCGGACCCGCACCGAGGCGATCGCGCTGGGCCACGAGCGCGAGGTCGGCATCGGCGAGCGCCTGTGTACGTGGATGTCGATCGAGGTGCTCGAGCGTGGCGTTCCCGGTGCTCCGTCGACGGCCTGATGCGTCGCGCCCCCCGGCGGGCTCCGACCGGGTACCCTGGTCCACCTACGTGCCCGGTCGGGGTCTCACGTTCCTTCGATCCCCGCTCGAACACCCGCGCCGGCGCGCGTCCAGATGAGGAACAACACATGCCAGAAGGCACCGTCAAGTGGTTCAACGCCGACAAGGGCTTCGGTTTCATCCAGCCCGATGAAGGTGGCGAGGACCTGTTCGTCCACTTCTCCGCGATCCAGGCCGACGGCTACAAGTCGTTGGACGAGGGCCAGAAGGTCAGCTTCAACGTCGGGCAGGGCCAGAAGGGCCCGCAGGCCACCGAGGTCCAGCCGATCTGAGCTGGACCTGGAGCGACTGATCGCGAGGTTCGCCCGGCGTAGCCACGGACACCACGGTCTCGGGGCCGCACACCCCCGGCAGCGGGGGGGGAGCGTGGAGGGCCGCCGCCGGGCGAGGGAGCGGGGGCTGTCGGGCGGG
>JAFIEQ010000199.1 GCA_020832455.1 Nitriliruptoraceae bacterium | reverse complement strand
TACGTGCCGCGTCGCGCCGGGGCCCGCGGTGCCATCGAGGCCGGCCTGACCGCCGGCACCCTGCCCGGGGGGCGCCGGCTGGACGACGCGGACGACCGCGCCGCCGTCGAGGCCGTCTGGGGTGAGGGTCTGCCGAGCGAACGTGGTCGCGACCTGCACGCCATCCTCAGCGATGCCGCGGCCGGGAAGATCGACGTCCTGCACCTGATCGGCGTGGACCTCGCCCGGGATGCGGCCTCGACCGCGCTTGCCCAGGCGGCACTCGCCAAGATCGGGACCGTCATCGTCCAGGACCTCGCCGCGACCGAGACCCTGAGCGCCCACGCCGACGTGGTGCTGCCCGTGACCGGCCGCCAGGAGCGCGCCGGGACCAGCACCAACTGGGAGGGTCGCCGACAGCGGTTCGCCCGCGCGGTGGACGGCCCCGACCTGGTGCAGGACGACTGGGAGATCGTGGTCCAGCTGGCGGCCCTGCTCGGGCACGACCTCGGCGTGGACGACCTCGAGGCGATCCGCGGCGAGATCGCCCGCCTCGGACAGCGGGACACCCCCCACGAGCTCCACGCTGCCAGCGATACCCCGGCCGACGCGTCGCCCGCGGACGACGAGGGCCTGGCGGTCAGCATCCGCGCGCTGCTGCTCGACCGCGGGACCATGCTGACCGGGGCGAGCGACCTCAACGCCACCTCGCGCCGCGGCACGGTCCAGCTCGCGCCGGTGACGGCGGAGCAGATCGGCGTCACCGACGGCGATCGCGTCGCGATCACCGGCCTCGATGCCGGCGACACCGTCCTGACACTCACGGTCGAGGTGCGGCGCGACGTGCTGCCCGGGGTCGCGATCCTGCCGGCCAACTCGACGCCGCAGAGCGCGTACGGCCTGGCCGATCGCGACGGCTCGGTGCGGATCACCCTGTCCGCGCTCGCCGACGACGACGCGGTCGCTCCGCGTGTGGAGGAGGTCGCCTGATGGAGACGCCACTGTGGGTGCCGTTGCTGCAGGCGACGGTCGTCTTCACCTACTACCTGCTGCTGACCGCCCTGCTCATCTGGGCGGAGCGGCGGGTGGTCGCGAGGATGCAGTCGCGGCTCGGCCCCAACCGGGTCGGTCCGTTCGGGATCCTGCAGACGCTCGTCGACGGCGTGAAGATGTTCTTCAAGGAGGACACCACGCCCGGGATGGTCAACCGCAGCATCTTCACCGTCGCGCCGCTGATCGGCGTGATCGCCGGGTTCCTGTCGATCGCCGTGATCCCGATCGGCGGGGAGGTCACCCTGTTCGGGGAGACCTTCACGCTGGTCGTCGCGGATCTGTCGATCGGGGTGCTGTGGGTGCTGGCGATGGGCTCGATCCACGTCTACAGCGTCTTCCTCGGGGGTTGGGCCTCCAACTCGCCCTACCCGCTGCTCGGTGGCATCCGTTCCAGCGCGCAGATGGTCTCCTACGAGATCGCCCAGGGCCTCGCGGTCGCCTCCGTGATCATCTACGCCGGCTCGTTGCGGGTCTCCGACATCGTCGCCGGTCAGGCGGGCTCCGGCTTCGCCGACGGCGTGCCCGGCTGGTACGCCATCCCGCTGTTCCCCGCGTTCATGGTGTTCGTGATCGGCATGGTCGCCGAGGCCGGCCGGCCGCCGTTCGACCTCGCCGAGGCCGAGGGCGAGCTCGTCGGCGGCTTCAACACCGAGTACTCGGGGCTGCGCTTCGGCATGTTCATGCTGGCCGAGTTCATGTCGGTGGTCACGATGTCCGCCATCGTGGTGACCCTGTTCCTCGGCGGTCCTTCCGGTCCGACCTTCGGGGCGCCCGAAGCCTTCGCGGGCCTGATCGGGACCGGTTGGTTCCTGCTCAAGATGGTCGTGTTCATCTTCTTCTTCATCCTGCTGCGCGGCGCGCTGCCGCGGTACCGCTACGACCGGCTCATGGACCTCGGGTGGAAGGTGCTCATCCCGGTCGCGCTGGTGTGGACGCTCGTCACCGCCGCCTTCGTCATCCTCGAGCAGGAGCAGCCGGGCCTCGGCACCGACCTGCGGCTGACGCTCGCCAGCATCGCCGCGGTCATCGTCGGGTGGCTGCTGTTCAGCGGTCGCGAACCGCGTGACGCCGGCGACGGCCTCGACCGACACGAACCGGCCCCGGGCCCGGTCGCCGCGCCGACGACCGACACGGCCGACGACGGCACGACCCCCGCGTCCGACGACACCGCCGACGACCGCCAGGAGGTCGCGCCGTGACGGACCTGCTCACCTCGCTCCCCGCCCCGCTCGTCAGCGTCCTGACCGTCGTCGTGCTGGCGGTCGGCCTCTGGCTGCTGCTGACCCGCACGGTGCTCGGTCGTGGGTTCTCCGTGCCGCTGCGCACGATGTTCCGGCCACCGGAGACCTCCGAGTACCCGGAGAAGCCGCGCCCCGTGCAGCCGCGGTTCCACGGCCGTCACCAGCTCAACCGCTACACCGACGGGCTCGAGAAGTGCATCGGGTGCGAGCTGTGTGCCTGGGCCTGCCCGGCGGACGCGATCTACGTCCAAGGCGCCAACAACACCACGGAGGCGCGCTACTCGCCCGGTGAGCGTTACGCCGAGGACTACCAGATCAACTACAACCGCTGCATCCTGTGCGGGCTGTGCATCGAGGCGTGCCCGACCCGGGCCCTGACGATGACCCACGACTACGAGTTCAGCGCTGACCAGCGCCACAAGCTCGTCTACACCAAGGACGACCTGATCGAGCCGGTCGGTGCCGACGGGGAAGCGACCCCGCACACCGACCGCCAGGTGAGGGAGCGGGGCCTGAACTACTACGGTGGCCTCGCCGTGACCCCGCCGACCCTGCACGGGGGCAAGTACAAGCCGGCCGCTGCGGCCCCGTCCGCACGTGCCGGGCAGGTCGTGCCGTCGGGTGAACTCCCCGAACCCGGCGAGCACCCGCAGGGCCCGGCGACCGTCGGCGTCCCCACGCGCGGACGCCGTGGACGTGATCTGGATGGAGGCGACGCTCGATGACCGTGCTGGCCCTAGCTGCGGAGGCAGTGGCCAGCGGCACCTCGGAGGTCGTCCTCTTCTGGGTGTTCGCTGTGCTCGCCCTCGGCGCCGCGATCGCCGTGATCACGATGCGCAACATCGTGCACGGTGCGCTGATGCTCGTCGTCAACTTCCTCGCCATCGCGGGGCTGTACCTGACACTGGAGTCGTCGTTCCTGTCGATCATCCAGGTGCTGGTGTACGCCGGCGCGATCATGGTGCTGTTCCTGTTCGTGATCATGCTGCTGGGGGTCGACAACGACGACCTGCTGGCGGCTGACGTCCGCGGCCGCGTGGGTGCGGTGCTCGGTGGGGCGCTGCTCGCGGGTGCGCTGACCTTCGCCTTCCTCGGCCCCTACACGGGGCCTGCGAGCGTGTGCGGCCCGGATGCCCCAGCGGCCGGCTTCGGCGAGGTCGACTGTGTCGGACTCGGCGCGGTCGTCGACGAGGACGGCGAGGTCATCGGCGGGGCCTACGACGAGGACGACGCCTCGGGTGTCGCCTTCCTCGGTCGCGCCATGTTCACGCGTTACACCTACCCCTTCGAGCTCGCCGCGCTGCTGCTGACCGTGGCGACCATCGGTGCGGTCATCCTCGCGCGCCGCCGGGACCTCGCGCCGGAGGACCTCGACGACGCCGACGAGTTGGGGCCGGACGCCGACGGCGACGGCGAGACCCGCGCCGAGGTCGGGGCAGCACGGCCGGTGGAGCCCGGGATGACGGGCGAGGCCGGTGATGCGCCCGGTGACGAGCCGAGCGAGGCGGACGGCGTCGTGGACGTCGTCGCCGAACCGGACGACGAGCGGGAGGGCTGAGCGATGGCCATCGGCTACTACTTCATCCTCTCCGGGCTGCTGTTCTGCATCGGCCTCGCCGGCGTGATGCTGCGACGCAACGCGATCGTGCTGTTCATGTGCGTGGAGTTGATGCTGAACTCCGTGAACCTGACCCTGGCCGCGGGGGGCCCGCGGGGGGGGGGGGCCCCCGGGGGGGGGGGGGGGGGTGTGGGGGGTGGGGGGGGGGGGGCGGGGGGGGGGGGGGGGGGCGGGG
>JAFIEQ010000198.1 GCA_020832455.1 Nitriliruptoraceae bacterium | reverse complement strand
GGTGGGGAGCTGGTTGGTCCGGGGTGACGCCGCGCGGATCTTCGCGCGGCGTTCGCCCTTCGCGGCCGTGCTGCCCGCGATCGTGGCGGCCGTGGGCTACCTCGGCGTCACCCTCGTCTGGGTCCTGCTGGGCGGTGGCCTGCCCGGCGGGCGCTGGTTCGCCGTCCACGTGTTCACCCTCGGGGTGCTGACCAACGTGATCCTGGCGTTCAGCGATCACTTCGCCCGGACGGTGACCCGGACGCCCGGCGACGGCCCGAGCGGGTGGTGGCTGGTGGTCGCCAACGTCGGGATCGTCGCGATGCTCGCCGGCCTGCCGGCCCGGTGGCTGCCCGGTCTCGCATCCGGGGCGGTGGTGGTGAGCACCGCGGTCGTGGCGAACGGGTGGCGGCTGCGTCGGATGCGTCGGGCCGCGGTCGGCGCGCGCTTCTCCTGGATCGTGCGCGTCTACGAGCGGGCCCACGGGGCGTTCATCCACGGCGCGGTGCTGGGCGCGTTGCTCGGTGTGGGCCTGGTGACCGGCCCCTGGTACGGCGCGTTCCGCCTGGCCCACCTGCACGCCATGGTGCTCGGATGGGGTGGGCTGACGCTGCTCGCGACCCTGGTGTTCTTCGGTCCGACGATGGCGCGCACGCGGATCGAGCCGGGAGCCGACGTGCGAGCGGCCCGGGCGCTGCGCCACGGCGGGACCGGGCTCAGCGTGGCGACGTTGGCACTGATCGGCGTCGGGTTCGGTGGCGCCTGGGGGACCGCGTCCCGGATGGTCGCGGCGGTCGGCCTGGGCGTGTTCGCCCTGGCCGCCGTCGTGGTGCTCGCGCCGGTCGCGACCGCCGCGTGGCGGGCCAAGCCGAGCGGCCCCCGGGGGCACGTGATCGCCGTCGCCGGATGGCTCGCGCTGGTCGTGCTCGCCGACGTCCTCGTGGTCGCGTCGGGTGCCTGGCGGTGGCTCGACGCGATCGGCCTCGTCGCACTCACCGGGGTCCTGGCCCAGGCCGTCGTCACCACCCTGCTCTACCTGGGGCCGATGTTCCGCGTCGGCGACGGTGCGCTGCGCGAGACGGTGCGCCAGCGGCTGGAACGGGGCCGCTCGGTGCGTCTGGTGGTCGTCCAGGTGGCGGTCGCCTGGATCGCCGTGGGGGCGCTGCCGCTCGATCGCACCACGCCGGTGCCGTGGGTGCCGTGGGTGGTCCTCGGGGGTGTGCTGCTCGCGGCGCTGATCGAGGTCGCGCGGCCGGTGCGTCCGACTGCGCCGGTCGACGCGCGCTGACCGGCGACGCGCGGTCGCCCGATCCCCGTCTGCTCGGCACCGTTGGCCGCGCCCCGGGTGTGGTCTGCTACCACCCGTCCCACCGCGACGGGAGCGAACCATGACGGGATGGACGGTCACGAGCCCCATGGCGGGAACGGTGGTCGATCTGGCGGTGCAGGTCGGGGACCGGCTGGCGCCGGGCACCCGGCTGCTGTCGTTGGAGTCCATGAAGCTCGACCATCCCGTCGAGGTCACGGTCGGGGCACGGGTCGAACAGCTGCTGGTCGCCACCGGTGACGTCGTGGAGCGTGGGCAGGACCTGGCCAGGCTCGTCGCGGACGCGACCCCCGACGGCGACCCGGCGACGCCCGGCGTCGTGACAGCGGAGCGTGCGGCGTCGGACGACGAGCGGGCCGACCTCGCGCAGGTGCTCGCCCGCCGTGCCGCCCTGCGCGACGAGGCACGCCCCGAGGCCGTCGCCGCCCGGGCCGAACGCGGCCGGCGCACCGCCCGGGCCAACATCGAGGCGCTCGTTGACCCGGGGAGCTTCCAGGAGTTCGGCGGGCTGGCGATCGCGGCCCAGCGCCGCCGCCGGGAGGTGGACGAGCTGATCGCGCAGACCCCCGCCGACGGGCTGGTCTGCGGGACCGCGACCATCGCGGCCGTCCGGGTGGGCCCGGACGCCGCGCGCTGCGTCGTGCTGGCCTACGACGCCACGGTGCTCGCGGGCACCCAGGGGCAGGTCAACCACCGCAAGACCGATCGGCTGTTCGAGCTCGCGGCTCGCGAGCAGTTGCCCGTGGTGCTGTTCGCCGAGGGCGGCGGCGGCCGTCCCGGCGACACCGACGCGCTCGGGGCGTCGTGGCTGACCGCCGCGGCGTTCCACCTGCTCGCCCGGTTGTCCGGCCGCGTGCCGATCATCGCCATCGTCGACGGCTGCTGCTTCGCGGGCAACGCCGCCTTGGCGGGCTGCGCGGACGTGCTCATCGCGACGGAGGGCTCCAACATCGGGATGGCCGGTCCGGCGATGATCGAGGGTGGCGGGCTCGGCCGGGTCGCCCCGACCGACATCGGCCCGATCGACGTCCAGCGCCGCAACGGGGTCGTCGACCTCGTGGTCCGCGACGACGTGGAGGCGGTCGAGCGTGCCCGGGAGGTGTTCGCGCTGCTGCGCCCGGCCGGGCACGGCGACGGGTACGGCGACGTCGAGGTGGCACACGCGGACCAGACCCGGCTGCGTGCCCTGGTCCCGGAGGACCGGCGTCGCATCTACGACATGCGTCCGGTGCTGACCACGTTCGTCGACACGGACTCCTGCGTGGAGCTGCGGCCGGACGCGGCCCCCGGGATGATCACCGCGCTGGCCACGATCGGCGGGCAGCCGGTCGGGCTGCTGGCCAACGATCCCCACCACCTCGGTGGTGCCATCGACGCCGAGGGTGCGGACTCCGCGGTCCGGCACCTCGCGCTGTGCGAGGCGCACGGGCTGCCGGTGGTCGTGCTGTGTGACACGCCCGGGTTCATGGTCGGACCGGACGCCGAACGCGACGGCGGGGTCCGGCGCTTCGCGGCCCTGTTCGTCGCCGGAGCCCGCCTGACGGTCCCGATCGTCGCCGTCGTGGTGCGCAAGGGCTACGGGCTCGGTGCGCAGGCCATGCTCGGCGGGCACCTGCAGGTCCCGGTGCTCACGGTCGCCTGGCCGACCGGCGAGCTCGGACCGATGGGGCTCGAGGGTGCGGTACGGCTGGGCTACCGCCGGGAACTCGACGCGATCGACGACCCGGACGAGCGGGCCGCGGCCGAGGCGCGGATGATCGCCGAGGCCCAGGCGCACGCCTCCGCGCTCAACGTCGCGACCTACGCGGAGATCGACGACGTGATCGACCCGGCGGACACCAGGACCCGGGTGCTGGCCGCGCTCGGGCGCACGGGTCGCTGAACCCCGGCGACAGCGGCCGTCCGACGGCCGACACGAGGTCTGCGATGACGCCCGAGACGAGGGAGCCTGATCCCGTGCACGACCCCCACGAGGGCATCACCCCGGACGGCATGATCCGCACCGGGGCACGCCGTGCGGCCGTCCCGTCCACCTACGTCCCCGTGCTCGAGGCCGCCGTCGGGTCGTTGACCGGGCCGGCAGGTCTGTACGTCTACGGGTCGGTCGCGACCGGCACGGCGTCGGTCCCGACCTCCGACGTCGATCTGCTGGCGATCGATCTGCCCACCGCGTCGGCCGACCGGCTCACCGCCGAGCTGACGTCGAGGTTCGCCGACCGGTGCCGTGCGGTCAGCGTCGGGGCCGCGAGCCGCGCGGACCTCGCCGCTTTGAACGACGAGGGCCACGGGCTGCGCGTCTTCCTGCGGCACTACTGCGTGCACCTCGCCGGCCCCGACCCCGCGGCCGGTCTCCCCGACCACCGGGCGGACGCGGCTGCGGCCCGAGGGTTCAACGGTGACATCGGCCAGCACCTGCAGCGCTGGCGGGACGCACTGGAGGACGACGTCGAGGTGGCACCCCTCGCGACGCGGATCGCGCGCAAGACCCTGCTCGCCGTCGCCGGGTTGGTCTCGATCCGTGACGCCACCTGGTCGACGGACCGTCGTGCCTGCGCCACGCGGTGGGGCGAGCTCGAACCGGCGGCCTCCGTCGACATCCTGGTGACCTGGCTCGACGCCCCGCCGCACGACCGGGACGCGGTCGAGCGCGTGCTCGACCGCACGGTGCCCACGATCGTGACGGCCTTCGAGCGGGAGATCGGCCTGTGGTGACGTGGCCGAGCCCCGGTGGCATGGCCGAGCCCCGGCCGGGGCCGGGGCTCGGTGGTGTGGGTGGTGTGGTGTGTCAGTTGA
>JAFIEQ010000197.1 GCA_020832455.1 Nitriliruptoraceae bacterium | reverse complement strand
GGGGGGCGGGGGGGGGGGCGGGGGGGGGGGGGCGGGGGGGGGGGGGCCGCGGGGGGGGGGGGGGGGGGGCCGCCCGGGCGCGCGCCCCACCGGCGGTCGACTGGCGCACCCAGCTGCGACGCGCGGTCCGGCGCCGGTTCGCGGTACGGGCCGGGCAACGTGACACCTCGGCGTCGCGGCTGTCACGCCGACGCGTGCCAGGCGTGGTGCTCCCGGGCACCGTGCAGCCGGTCCCGACCGTCGGGGTCGTGCTGGACACGTCCGCGTCGATGTCGCGGCGCCAGCTCACCGCGGCGCTGACCGAGCTCGAGGCGCTGTGCCGCCGGTCCGGTCTGGCCGCCGAGGACCGGGTCGTGGCGACTGCCGACGTGGTCGTCCACGAGGTCGGTCACCTGCGCCGGGCCGTCGACCTGCCGCTGGTGGGCGGTGGTGGCACCGACCTGCGGCCGGCGCTGCACCACGTGGCGACCCACCGGCGTCGCCCCGACCTGGTCGTCGTGCTCACCCCCTGGCCGTCCCACGCCCCACCCACGGCTGGCGTGCTCGTGGTCCTGATCGCGCGGACCGACGGGCAGCGTCCGCCGTCACCGCCGCGATGGGCCGAGGTGGTGCGCATCGAACCCGGTTGAGCGCGCGGCTCAGACCCGCCCGGCGGAGAAGACCGGCTGCGGCGTCGAGTCGAAGGCGGCGAACACGTCCGGCTCCACGGCGCGGGCCAGCGCCAGGACCTCGTCGGCCTGGCGGCGGGAGACGGTCGCCAGCACCATGTCGACGGGGCCGTCGCGGCCCACGCCGGTGAACACCGTCGCCGCGTACCCGGCCAGGCGCAGCTCGCGTGCGACGACCGAGCCGTCCATGCGGGTCCCGTCCGTCGCCGTGTCGTGTCGGTGCGGGACGTACACCCGCACCGTGATGGACCCGACCTTCATGCGGGCGGCGAGCTCGATGCCGAGCGTGGTGCCGGCCGCGACCCCGATCGCGAACCCGGCGATCCTTGCCGGCGTCACCTGACCGAGCACGATCCCCGCGGCGCTGAGCCAGACGAGGGCCTCCGCACCGCCCGCCACCGCGGCCGCGAGACGCTTGGACTGGACGACCATGACGGTGCGCACGGTGGCGAGGGCCACGTCGGTCATGCGCAGCAGCGCCACGACGATGGCGGGCCACAGCACGGGCCAGACGGTGGCGGCGAGTTCGGACAGCAGATCCACGGATGTTCCTGGGAGCCGGCCGACGCCGCGAACGGGCGCAGGCGGCATCGGAGAGCGGACGTACGAGCGGTGGGGCGGGAGCGGACGCGTCGACGGTGCGAGCGCCGGTGGCCGTCGGGGATCCGAACGCGGCCGGAGAGGTGCTGTCCAGAGCATCGGCCATCCCGGCGTCGACTCCAGCCACCGCGGTGGCCGAGCGGCCACCTCCTCGATGTCGTGGCGCGGGCGGTCGCACCGTGCGCCCGCGCACACGCCCGGTCACCAGCCGCGAAGGCCCGCCTGCGGCCGAGGTCCGCCGGCTACCGTTCGCGCGCGGTTCCGGGTGTACAGGTGGTGCGAGGGACGCGGTCCCAAGGGGCACGGGATGCAGGACGCGACGAGCGAGCGCGGGGAACCACCGCCGACCACGGACGCGATGGTGCCCGGGGGTGCCGCGGACGCGGACGGGACCGCCGGCCCCGCGGACGGGACCGGGACCGGGTCGTTCGCGATCGGTCGGATCTGGTGGCTGGCCGTCGGGATGCTCGGCATCCAGGCGGTGTTCGCCCTCTACAACGCGTTCCTGCCGCTGCTCTACGGCGACTTCCTCACCTCACGGACCCTCATCGGGCTGTTGATGGGCACCGACAACCTGATCGGGCTGCTGCTCATCCCGGTCGTGGGTGCGTGGTCGGACCGGCTCGACTCCCGGCACGGACGCCGACTGCCGTTCATCGTGATCGCGCTGCCGTTCGCGGCGCTGACCTTCGCGGCGATCCCCTTCGCCGCCGTGCTGCTGTGGACGCTGATCGTCACCGAGGTGGTGTTCACCGCCGCGATGCACGCGTTCCGGTCCCCCTACGTGGCGATGCTGGTGGACCACACCCCACCGGCCCGCCGCTCGACGACCAGCGGGATCGCCCAGTTCGTCGGCGGGTTGGGCGTGCTCGCCGCGTTCGCCGTCATCTCCCCGCTGTTCGACACCGACCGACGGCTGCCGTTCGCCATCGGCGCGGTGTTGCTGCTCTCGAGCCTGATCGCCATCTGGACCCGGGCACAGCGGTTCCCGGCCCACCTCGACAACGCCCCGGTCCCGGCGCGCAACCCCGTGCGTGACGTCGCCGACGAACTTCGGGCGCTGACACGACCGCCACAGCGTGGGCGGCGGGACCTGTTGCTGGCGATGCTGCTGACCTACGGGGTGGTGGCCGGGCTGCAGGCCATGTTCCCGCTGTTCGCGATCGACGTGCTGGGGCTGACGGGCGGTCGGGCCGCACAGCTGTTGACCGCCTTCGCCGGCGCCTTCCTGCTCACGGCGCTCATCGCCGGTGCCATCGGGACGCGCTACGGCGTCCTACCCACCATGAGGGTCGCGCTGGTCGCGCTGCCCGTCTGCTGGTTCACGACGGCGCTGCTCAGCGACGCGAACGCGGTGGCGGGGATGCTCGTGCTCGGCGGGGCCGCCTGGGCGCTGTTCGTGGTACCCGCGGTCGCGCTGATGGCCGATCTCGGGGGGCGTGACCGCATCGGGTTCGTGCTGTCGCTGTACTACGTCTTCACGATGTTGGGTCAGATGGTCGGGCCGCTGCTGCTGGGCGCCGCCATGGACCTGCTCGGGCCGGCAGGCCTGTGGATCGGCGCCGGGGTCGTGACCTCGGGTGGGAGCTGGCTGGTCTGGCGCGGGCAGCGAGCCCTGGACGCCGACCCCCACGAGCTGGCGACGCGGACCCTGCTGCGCTGAGACGTGGGACGGCGCGTCCGCTCGACGAGCCCACGACGCGTCCGTCCGGTGCCGCGTGCGCGCGCTCCCGCGTCGTCGCGTCGGGGTCGCACCCGGGCCGTTGTGCTCTAGGTGGTGCGCGGCCCAGCGACGACACTGCACGCAGACCAGCAACGGCGGGCACGGCGGGGCCAGGACACCCTGGCCCACGGACCGGAGCCCGGACGACGAGGACCACGCATCCCGCGGGGTGCGACCTGTCTGCTGATTCCGACACCACGTGGCCCACCGGGCCCGACCGGAGCAGCAGGACATGACGAGCAGCATCGTCCGACCGAACACGGCCCTGCGTCGGACGTCTGCGGTCGCCGCCGTCCTGGCCCTCATGGCCACGATGCTCCTGCCCATCCCGGCAGGGGCCACCGGCGCGACCCCCTGGACCCACCTGCGGGACGTGGCGAGCACCTGCACCAGCGACAGCACCGATCCGACCGTGGTCACGCTCGACGCCGACATCGACGAGCCCACGGGCACGCTGACGGTCGACTGCGCCGTCGAGCTCGACCTCGACGGCCACGAACTGGCCGTCCGCAACGTCGTGATCAACGCCGGCAGACGGCTCGGGATCGACGACGGCTCCGCTGCCGGCAGCGGGGTGCTCACGGCAGACGCCAGCGACTCCTCCACGATGGCGGGGATCCGGACGACGGGCGCGGACCTGATCATCAGGCGTGGCACCGTCGAGGCCACCGGTGGCACACACGGTGCCGGGATCGGCGGCCGGTCAGGTGGCGGCGGCGGGACAGCCACCATCGCCGGCGGCACCGTCACCGCGACGGGTGGCTCCGGCGGTGCCGGGATCGGTGGCGGCGAGGAGGGTGCCGGCGGGACGGTGGAGATCTCCGGCGGCACCGTCACCGCCACCGGAGGGATGAGCGGGGCCGGGATCGGCGGCGGCGCCTACCTGGGTGACGGCGGGACGGTGGAGATCTCCGGCGGCACCGTCACCGCGACCGGAGGGATGCAGGGGGCCGGGATCGGCGGTGGCTACCTCAGGGACGGCGGGACGGTCACGATCGAAAGCGGCACGGTCACCGCGACCGGAGGGATGCACGGGGCGGGGATCGGCGGCGGCCAGGAGGGCGCAGGGGAGACGGTCACGATCGCCGGTGGCACCGTCACGGCGAGGGGCACCGGGCACGCGGCGGGGATCGGCGGCGGCTACCTGGGGGCGGGCGGGCCGGTGGAGA
>JAFIEQ010000034.1 GCA_020832455.1 Nitriliruptoraceae bacterium | reverse complement strand
GGGGCCGGCAGGGTGCGCGGACGCGCTGCCTCGACGTAGCGGTTCACGCCGGCCGCCCACCGGCGCGCGAGCGGCGCCGGACCCGGCGACGGTGCGGTGGGCGGCGTCCGGTCAGTAGCGCCACGGGTGCCCACTCCAGTCGGGGGCGCGCTTCTCGAGGAAGCTGTCCCGGCCCTCGGCAGCCTCGTCGGTCATGTAGGCGAGCCGCGTGGCCTCCCCCGCGAAGACCTGCTGCCCGACCAGCCCGTCGTCGGTCAGGTTCAGGGCGAACTTCAGCATCCGGGTGGCGGTCGGGGACTTGGTCAGGATGGTCGCGGCCCACTCGAGGGCGACCGACTCCAGCTGCTCGTGGTCGACCACCCGGTTGACCATGCCCATGCGGTGGGCGTCCTCGGCCGAGTACTCCTCGGCGAGGAAGAAGATCTCCCGGGCGAACTTCTGCCCGACCTGCTTGGCGAGGTAGGCCGACCCGAAGCCGCCGTCGAACGAGGCCACGTCCAGATCGGTCTGCTTGAACCGGGCGTGTTCCCGGCTCGCGATCGTCAGGTCCGCCACCACGTGCAGCGAGTGGCCACCGCCGGCCGCCCACCCCGGGACGACCGCGACGACCACCTTGGGCATGTGCCGGATCAGCCGTTGGACCTCGAGGATGTGCAACCGACCCGCACGCGCCGGGTCGACGCTGGCCGCGGTGTCGCCGTCCGCGTAGCGGTAGCCGTCCCTGCCGCGGATGCGCTGGTCGCCGCCGGAGCAGAACGCCCAGCCGCCGTCCTTCGGCGACGGGCCGTTGCCGGTCAACAGCACGCAGCCGACGTCCGAGCTCTGCCGGGCGTGGTCCAGGACCCGGTACAGCTCGTCGACGGTGTGCGGGCGGAAGGCGTTGCGGACCTCCGGACGGTCGAACGCCACCCGAACTGCCCCCAGGTCGTTCGCCCGGTGGTAGGTGATGTCGGTCAGGTCCTCGAACCCGGGGACCGTCTGCCACCGATCGGCATCGAACAGCTGGGAGACCACGGCGCGTCCTGTCGTTCGTCGGCAGCCTCGTACGCTACCCCGCACGTTCGTGCCCACCCGGCGTGACGGACCACGACCACGAGGTGACGCCCGTGTCCGCCTCCCCACGCCTCGTCGCCCTGCGGACCCCGCGTGCCGCCGTCGGGGCGACCCTGCGGACCGTGTGGGATGCGGGCGATGCCGCGCTCCTGCTCGACCCCGACGCCCCGGACGCGGCGATCGAGGCGATCGTGGAGCGGCTGCGACCGGCGATGGTCTGGGACCTGGTGGCGGACCGGACGGCACCGAAGCCGGCGCGCCACACCGCCCTCTCGACCGAGGTGCCGACCGGTGTCCGCGACGCGCCAGGTCCCGCGGCCGCGCTGCCGTCGGACGCCGCGCTGGTCGTGACCACGTCCGGGTCGACCGGCCGACCCCGCGGGGTCGTGCTCACCCACGCGGCGCTCGGGGCCGTCGTCGACGCGTCGTGCCGGGCGCTCGGGGTGACGCCCGGTGACCGGTGGGGTCTGTGCCTGCCGACCCACCACGTCGCCGGGGTCACGGTGTGGCTGCGTGCCTGGTGGGCGGGGCACGACCCCATCATCCTCGAGGGTGATGCCGCACGGAGCGCCGATGCGGCCCTCGAGGCCGGGATCGCCTTCGTGTCCCTGGTGCCGACCCAGCTGCGCCGGTGGCTGGACGCGGACCCCGCGAGCGACGGCTCGACGTGGCCGACGGTCCTGCTCGGGGGTGCCGCGGCCCCGCCGGAGCTGTTGGCGCGGGCCGCGGCCGCCGGCGTCCGGGTCGTGACCTCCTACGGCATGACCGAGACCTGCGGCGGCTGTGTCTACGACGGCCGACCGCTCGACGGCGTCGAGGTCCGGACCGACGCGGACGGTCGCATCGCCCTGCGCGGACCGGTCCTGGCCGCGGGCTTCCTCGACGCAGGTGGCGTCACACCGCTGCCGCGCGACGCCGACGGCTGGTGGACGACCAACGACCTTGGCCGGTGGACGGCGGGGGTCCTGGAGGTGACCGGCCGTGCCGACGACGTGGTGATCAGCGGCGGGGAGAACGTGTCGCTGGCCGCGGTGCGAGACGTCCTGGCAGCGCACCCAGGGGTCGCGGACGTGGTCGTGGTGGGTCGCGACGACCCCGTCTGGGGCACCCGCGTGGTCGCCGTCGTCCACGCGGCGGCGGGCCACACACCGAGCCTGGACGAGCTACGCGAGCACGTGGCGGGTGCGCTCCCGCGCAGCTGGGCGCCGCGGGAGCTGCTGGTGGTCGACGCCCTCCCACGCGACGGGCTGGGCAAGGTCCCGCGGGCGGCACTCGCGCAGCTGCTCGACCCGTCCCCGCAGCAGGCGGACCGGACCGGGCACGACGACGGCTGACCGGGTGTCCGGCCCGCCGCTTGCGCGGGTGGGTGTTCCCGACGCCCGCGGAGCGCGGGCGCCGAGCGGATGGAACGTTGTGGGCAGGCGTCGCGTGTCCTTGGTAGGCGTCGAGACGGAGACGATGTGGACGATGCGGGGTTCACGGCCTGCTGGGTACGCGACCGGGATCGTCTGCGGCGCGCGCTCGCACTGAGCCTGGGTGACGCCCCGCTCGCGAGCGAGGCGGTCGACGAGGCGTTCACCCGCGCGTACGCGCGCTGGGACCGGGTCTCGCAGCTCGACGATCCCACCGCGTGGCTGTACCGGGTCGCGGCGAACTGGGCCACGAGCTGGCTCCGCAAGCGCCGGCTGCGCCCCGTGCGACCGGCCGAATCGCTCGACCGCCCGACCGAGGATCGCCCCGACGACGGCTGGGTCCTCGACGCGCTGGCGGCGCTCCCGGCCACCCAACGCTCGGTCGTGGTGCTGCGGTTCTACCTCGACTGGGACATCGCCCGCATCGCGAGCGCACTCGAGGTCGCCCCCGGCACCGTCAAGAGCCGACTCCACCGGGCACTCGCCCGACTTCGCACCGAGCAGGAGGTCCACCCATGAGCACGGAGACCCGTCTACGTCACGAACTGCACACCGCTGCCTCGCAGCTCGCGGAGGACCACGGTGCCCTCGCGCAGGTGATGCGGCAGGGGGCCCGGCGCCGCACGCGCCGCCGGACCAGCCTGGCCGGGGCCGCGACGCTCGGAGCGGTGGCGGTCGCCGGCGCACTCGGGCCGTGGAGCCTGCCGGCAGGGCTGCCGGTGACGGGGCAGTCGGTCGCTGCGGAGCCCGACGTGGCCATCTTCTTCTGCGACGACGTCGCGGTACAGGACATCTCGGGCGACACCGGCTGTTCCACCGTGGCGACCGACGAGGACATCGCCCGCGTCCGCGGGGCCCTCAACCTCGACGACGAGGTGGCCGACGTCCAGCTGGAAACGCCGCAGCAGGCCTACGAACGGTTCGCGGACGTGTTCGCCGACGACCCGGCGCTCGTCGCGTCGGTCGATCCGGACGTGTTCGCGGCCTCCCTGCGTGTCACGCTGGCCGCCGGTGTCGATCCCGCGGACGTCGAGCGTCGCTACCGCGCGTTCGACGGGGTCGCCCAGGTCGCCCCGCTCCCACCCGGCTGAGTCCCCGTGGCCGCCTGAGCCCTCACGGCGCGGTGCCCTCGTCGCGCCAGCACCCGATCTGCGCGGCGAACGCGTCCACGACGTCGGCGACGGGGCCCTCGAGCACGGCCGCGACCTGCTGCTCGTCCTGCGGCGGCGCGTCGAGCCAGCCGACCAGGGTGTCGACCCGGACCGCTGGCTCGAGCTCGTTCCAGCGCGCGGCGCAGGCGCGACGGTCTGTCGACCAGGTGGCATCACGCACGGAGACCAGACCCGCGACCGCGAGCAGCGTCTTGCGTGCGATCCACGTGCCGAGGTGGGCCACGTCCGCCCCGCGCTGCAGGTCGGCTCGCCAGGCGTCGAGGTGCCGTGCGATGTCACCGTTGAACCCGCGGGCCGCGGCGGCATCCGCCGGGTAGGTCGGCAGGCCCTCGGCCGGGTCGTCCCCGGCGAGGTGGACGCCGTAGTGGCGGAGGAAGACCCGCAGGCCGTAGCCCTCGTCGGTCGGCGCCTCGAGCTCTTCGACGCTCGCGGGAGCGACGCTGACCTCCCGACACCGGTCCCGGAACCGCTCCGACAGCGTTGCGGAGATCCGGGCCGCCGCGGCGTCGGGCAGCCCGAGCGACAGCAGATCGACGTCCGAGCTCGGCGCTCGCGCGGTCCCCGTCGCCACCGACCCGTAGACGTACAAGCTCGCCCGCCCGGGGACGGCGTCGACCGCGGCCCGCAGCACCTCGGCGTAGGCGGGCACGATGCGGCCGCGACTCGCACCGGTCCGGATCGTGCCCTCGGAGGTCACACCCTCGCGCGGGTCGTGCATCGCCTCGGAGCCCTTCGCTCGGCGCCGGGATCCTCCGCTGCCCGAGCGAGTGTGCCGCTCCGTCCGGGTCTGGACGTGCCCGATGGGCGCGAGCGGCTCAGCCCTCGAGCAGCTCGAAGACCATGATCGGGTCGGTCGTCGGTGCCGGGGAACCACCGGCCGGCTCGACGGTGACCCCGATGGCCGCTGCGTTCGCGATGTCCCCGGTCATGATGCGCGTCGCGCGGCCCCGGTCGTCGGGAGCGAACAACCCGGCGGGGTTCGCCGTGTCATCGATCAGCCACAGCTCGTAGATGCGATCGTCCGGCAGCGGCTCGAGGTCGGCCGCGACGAACACGGCCTCGCCACGCGTCGGGGAGGCGACGACACGTCCCATGGCCCCGTCCGGACCAGCAGCCTCGATGGTGACGGCGTCCGGGGCGGCGAGCACGTCGCTCATCTGCGACGAGGCGGTCTCCACCTCGCTGATGCGATCGTTGAGGTCGGTGATCGTCGTCGCGACGCCGAACCCGGCCACCAGGATGACCGCGGCGGCCACGGCGCCGATCCCGGTGATCCACGGCGAGACGCGCCGGTTGCGGCGTCGGGACAGTTCGTCGGTCGCGGTCTCGTCCTGGGCGCCACGGGGACGCTCCTGGCGGGTCGCGTCGATCTCGTCGAGCACCCGCTGGCGGAGCGCTGGAGGCAGCGTCGTGTCGATGCCGTCGGCGAGCCTCGACGCGGTCGCCTGGAGTTCGACGACCTCCTGGGCGCAGGGGTCACAGACGAGCAGGTGGTGCTCGAAGATCTCACGTTCGTCGTCGGGCAACGCATCGACGGCGTACGCCCCCGTGAGGGTGTGCAGGTCGGGCTGATCGGCGGTCATCGGGTCACCCCCATCGCATCGCGGAGGCGGATAAGGCCGTCACGCATCCTGGTCTTGATCGTCCCCAGCGGGGTATCGAGTAGTTCGGCTACCTCGCGGTACGTGTAGCCCTGGTAGTAGGCCAGTTCCACCGCTTCGCGCTGCAGGTCGGTCAGGGTCGCGAGCGCGGTGCGGACCTCGTCGTGCTCCTCGTCCACCTCGACTCGCTCGGCGACCTCGTCGTAGTCCCGGGTCTGCTCGCTGCGGCCGACGCGTTCGGTGCGGTTCCGTGACGCTTGTTCGGAGCGGACCCGGTCGATGGCGCGTCGGTGCGCCATCGTCAGGATCCAGGTCCTGGCCGATCCCCGGTCGGGGTCGAAGCGGACCGCGGTCCGCCAGACCTCGACGAGGACCTCCTGGGTGACCTCCTCGGACTGCGAGGGGTCACGTACGACCCGTCTCACCACCCCGTGGACCAGCCCCGCGAGGCGGTCGTAGAGGGTCGCGAACGCGTCCTGGTCCCCGCGGGCGATGGCGAGGAGCAGCTCCTCGTCATCCCGCGGCATGGGCGCCTCCGGGTCGACGGCATGCAGTCGACGAGGTTGCGGCACCTGCGCTGCGCCCATACGCACCTCGTCGTCCCATGTCGTTGATGTACACATGGTTCGGCGACGAGACGCCCACGGTTGCCTCCGTATCCGCTGAGCCCGGGATCAGAGCTCAGCGTAGGAGTGCAAGCCGACGATGACGTAGTTGGCGATGAGGTAGGTCGCCATCAACACGACGAACGCGCCGATGCCGATCCAGGCGGCCTTGCGACCCTGCACGCCACGGGTCGCACGGGCGTGGAGGTAGCCGGCGTAGGCGATCCAGGTCAGGAAGGCGCCGGTCTCCTTGGGGTCCCAGCCCCAGAAACGACCCCAGGAGACCTCCGCCCACATCGCGCCGGCGATGGTGCCCACCGTCCACATCACGAACCCGAAGGCGACCGTGCGGTGGGCGAGGCCGTCGAGCGTGGCCGTGGAGGGCAGGTAGGGCACGAACCAGCGGGCCAGCAGCGCCGCTGCGACCATCGTGAGGTTCACCGTCAGGAAGCGGCCGAGACCAGCGGTCCCCCAGCCGTCCGCGAACCACCAGACCCAGGAGACGCTGCCGGTGACCACGAAGGTCCACACGGCGAGCTTGACGGTCGGCACCCCGGCGCGCAGCGCCGCGCGGTACTCGGCCGCCTGCGCCCGCTCGAGCTCGTCGTCGCCGTCTGCCGAGCCGGGCGTGGTCGCGCCGTCGACCTCGAGGTCACCGACGTGCGCCGCGCCGACGGTCGAGCCGCCGCCCGGACGCACCCGTGCGTCGGCGACCGCGAGCTCCGCGGTGTCGCGCAGCAGGTACAGGCCCATGAAGATGAACGCCGCGGTGAAGATGCCCATGGCGCCGACCAACAGCGAGACGTGGAAGGTCCGCCACCAGGTGTCGAGGATCGGCATCAGCGGACCGGGGTCCGCGTAGACCAGCATCGCCATGCCGAGCACCAGCGACCCACCCAGCATCACGAACCCGTGCAGTTCGGGCTGCTTGCGGATGAACTGCAGGTAGACGAGTCCCACCACGACGCCGACCAGCGCCATGAGCGAGGTGACCTCGAACATGTTGCCCAGCGGCAACCGGTTCTGGGCCAGGCCACGCACGATCTCGTGGGCGACGTGGGTGCCGATACCCGTGATGGCGAGCGCGCCACCGATCAGGCGCGCGCGGTGGCCGCGGCGCTGCTCGTCGCGTCGGCCGACCGTCGTGGTCAACGCGTACAGGTAGGTGAAGGCGGACGCGAGGTAGAGCATGACCGTGGTCGGGAAGTACAGCACCCGGGAGAGATCAGCGAGCTGGCTGGCATCCATCGGAGGTCACCTCGTCGGGGAGGAGCCGGATCGCACCGGCGTCGGGAGCACGTCGGACCGGCGATCGCTGATCACCAGGTCGTCGTCATCGTCATCGGGATCGCGCCGGTCGGTGGTGGCGTCGTCCCCGTCCGGCGTCGGTCGAGGGGCGTCGTCACTGGCGGGATCGTCGGTGGTCGGGATGCCGTCGGCGGGCAACAGCTCGCCGCCGGTGGCGTCGGCGAGCTCCTCCGCGATGTCCCGCAGCTCCTCCTCGAAGGCTTCGGGACGCTGGAAGGCGCGGCCGGCGACCGTCACCAGCGTACGGCCCGTGGCGTGGTCGTGGGAGGCCACGACCCACAGGCGGCGGCGGTAGGCGTACAACGCGGGGATCAGCCCGGCGACCAGCAGGCCGGCCCCGAAGACCAGCCAGTTCAGCTGGGGCCGCGAGGCGACCTGGAACCCGACCCAGCGACGGACCTCCGGGAAGCTGACCGTCACGCCCTCGTGCTCGACCGTCTGACCGACACGCAGCGCGAGCGGACCCTCGGACTCCATGCCCTCGGTGTCGAGCTGGTTGACCGTCTGCTGGCTCGCCCCGAGCTGCAGGTCGCCGCGCCACTGCTCGAGCACCAGCAGCGGGGCGTCGTCCCAGGGCGCGCCCGTGGGGATCGGGTTCCCGTCCTCGTCCGGAGGCGCGAAGGGGTAGAACCACGCGCGGTGTCCGATGTCGGGGTCGGCGGCCGGGGACTTCACGGCCGACTCGAAGAACCCGCCACGTTGGTTGACCACGGCCTGGATGAAGCCGTCGTGGACGACCTGTCCGTCGACCTCGACCACCACCCGCGGGGCGTAGCCCCAGTCGAGCTGGGTCACGCGTCGGCCGTCGATCATCAGGGGGCGGTTGGAATCGATGACCGCCGCTTCGGGCTCGCCGTCCCGCGGGGTCACGGTCACCTCAGAGCGGAAGACGGTCGGCTGGCCGGCGCCGGGCGCCAGCGGGTCACGGACCCAGTCGACCTCGAAGGCGTCGAGATCGAGGCGCCACCCGTGGTGGTCGTCCTCGCTGAACCAGCGACCCGGGTTGTAGCTCCAGTAGGAGATGGCGGTGTCGTGGAAGCCTGGTTCGCCCTCGATCACGCCGCGCTGGCCCTCGAAGGTCAGCAGTTGGCCGAGCACGATCGCGATCAGCAGCACGTAGAAGCTGAGGTGGAACAGCAGACTGCCGCCCTCACGCGACCACAGGCCCTTCTCCGCCGCCACCTGCGCGGGCGTCGGCCGGGTGGCGAGGCCGCCGTCGGCGACCGGGTGCGTCGCGGCGTCGTCGGGTTCGTGGGGCCGCAGCCGCCACCGGCGGCCCTGCAGCAGCTGTTGTGCCTGCGCGTGGACCTGGGCCGGCTGGCGGTCGGTCACGAGGTGCGCCTGCTCGGGCTGGCCCGTCAGGTGGCGGACCAGGGGTGGCTGGGAGTGGCGGACCAGTCGGATCCAGGCACGCACCCGCGGGACCATGCAGGCGGTGAGGCTGAGGTAGAGCAACAACAACAGCGCGAGGAAGGCCGCCGACCCGTAGACGTCGAACCCGCCGATGGCATCGATCACCTGGGACGCGATGACGCCGGGGCCCTCCTCACCGGCGCGCCACGCCGCGACCGTGGTCGGGACGTTGGGTTCCTGGGGGATGGCGGTGGCCAGGGCCGTCTGCAGCGCGATGATGCCGAGCAGGTACAGCGCCGTGCGCATGCGCGTGATCCAGCGCCACGCCATGACGGTGGACGACCAGATGAAGCCCAGTGGCCCCGGCGCACGGCGGGTGGGACGCCGGGCACGGGGGTTCTGGACCGGAGGCGGTGCGGAGTCGGTGGTCACACTCACGAAGGTACCCCGTCGGGGTCGCGGGTCCCGGTGGGTCCGGGGGTGCGGTGCAGGTGGCGGGACGGGCTCAGATCGGCGGTTCGAAGCCCAGGATGTAGGGGCGCAGGAGCATCATGGCGGCGTCCCACAGGCCGGTCGCGATGGACAGACCGACGACGACGAGCAACCCCCCGCCGGCGATCTGCAGGCGCCGGGCGTTGCGGCGCAGGACGTCGAGCGTCCCCGACAGGCGACGGAACATCAGGCCGAACAGGATGAACGGCAAGCCCAGCCCGAGCGCGTAGACGAAGCCGAGGAACGCCCCGCGCAGTGAGACCCCGTCGCTGACGTTGGCGGACAGCGTCAGGATCGCGCCGGCAGCGGGTCCGAGACACGGGGTCCAGCCGATCCCGAACACGAACCCGAGCAGCGGCGCCGAGGCCAGCCCGCCCCGGGGTGCGCGATCGGAGATCCGGATCTCGCGCATCAGCGTGCCGCGGGCCATGAGCAGCCCGAGGACGGCGACCATGCCGCCCATCACGATCTGCGCGATGGTGTTGCGGGCGAGCAGGTTCACGGTCGTGACCGCGAACCCGAGCATCGTGAAGGGGACCGCGAAGCCGACGGTGAACAGCAGGCTGCCCACGAGCACCCGGCCCCGCGCCCGGGCACCGGGGGCTGTCAGGTCCTGTCCGGACAGTCCGGTCATGTAGGACAGGTAGCCGGGCACCAGGGGGAGCACGCACGGCGATGCGAACGAGACGAGCCCGGCCGCGAACGCGATCGCCGCGGCGATGAGCACGTTGGCGTCGATCACGATGGCCTGGATCGTCTCCGCCACGGCTCAGGCTCCCGAGGCGATGGCGTCGGCGAGGCCCACGGTCTCCGCGGTCCCGATGATGCCGAGCACCCGGGCGGCGACCCGTCCCTCGGCATCGACGAAGATGGTGGTCGGGATGGTGCGGGGCCCGACGCCTTCGAACCGTGAGGCGTAGGCGTTGGCGGGGTCGTACAGCGACGGGTAGGGGATCGCGAACTCCGTCTCGTGGGCGAGGGCGTTGCCCTCCGGGTCCTCGATGTTCACCCCGAGGAAGGCCACCTCGTCGTCGGGGAGCAGCTCGAACGCCTCGTTGAGGTCGGGCTGCTCGGTGCGGCAGGGACCGCACCAGGAGGCCCAGAAGTTCACCACCACGACCCGTCCGGCGAAGTCGCTGAGCGCGACTTCCGTGTCCGGGTCGCCGACGATGGGGAGCGCATCGACGGGCGCGGGACGCCGCTCTTCCACCGGGATGGGGCACAGGCCGGGTCGCACGCCGGCGATGCGTTCGCAGTCCGCGCTGGCCGACGACGAGCCCGCGCAGGCGCTCAGCAACAGCGCGAACACCGCGAGCAGCGCGAGGCGGGAGCGAGACACCGGGGACGACCCTTCGGATCCGTCGGGCGGACTGGTCCATCGAGCAGGACGGGCCCCGAGGGTGCCCAAGGACACGCGGGGGCGCCAATCGGCGGCGGGCATCGACCGGCCGGCGCCCACCGACGTCGCCGGGGACCCGATGTGGCGCTCCGCCGGGGTCGGTCGCGTGGATGCACGTCGACGCCCCCCCCCGGACGCCGGGGGGGGCCCGGGGGGGGGGGGGGCGCCGCCCGGCCCCGCCCGGGGGGGGCGCGGGGCCCGCCGACGGGTGGACGTGGTCGCGGGCGGGTGCCGCCGCGAGCTATTGCGCGATCGGGACCTTGAGACGCTCGGGCTCCTCGACCTCGACGGTCTCGCGCCGCTTGTCCCGCATCTCGAGACGGTCGAGCCAGAACAGGCTGAGCGCGAACCCGACGAGGGAGATCAGCGACCAGATCATCGACGGGATCCACTCCGCGCCCGGGTCGTAGAAGGCGTACCAGGTCACCTCGTCACCGACGGGCACCGGGTCGAACGGGATGCCGTCCTCGTCGGTGAACGTGGCGGTGGCCTGGAAGGTCTGTGCGGCGATGAGCAGGCCCGTCGAGGCATCCTCACCGAGCAGGGTGTCGCCGACCGTCTGGACCCCGAAGAAGGGCTGCGCACGCCCGAAGGCGTCCGCGGGCTCCTGGGCGACGGCGTCCTCCTCGTAGGCGGCACGGCGGGTGGTCCCGAGGACGGCCACGTTGTTGTCGTCGACGGGCAGGAACTGCTCCTGCATGGCGGACTGGGCCGTGCCGGCCTGCCCGGCCAACGAGCCGAACAGTGGCTCGTCCTGCAACTCCTCCTCGTCGAGGTCCGGGACCCCGGCGAACGCTTCGACGGACTGGAACTCGATCCCGTCGATGTCGAAGAAGTCGGCTCGCGGCGAGGTCGCCTCGAAGCCGTACCACTGGTCGGAGTAGTGATCCCCGGTCTGGCCCGGCAGGTGCGAGATACCCGTCCCTGCGGGGATACCGGGCCCGCCGAACCACCAGAACACGCCGATGAGGAAGGCGAAGCCGAAGAACGCCGTGCCGTAGATCGCGCCGGCCTTCTTCGCGCCGTAGTTGGACCACAGCAGCACGTAGACCGAGCCCGACATGAACAGCAGGCCCAACGGCACCGCGAGGTAGGCGGCGGGGTGGTCGGCCGGGATCGCTTCCTCGACCGCCAGGAACAGCAGCTCCATCATCAGTCCTCTTCCTCCCCGGGCACCGGGTCCCCGCCGATCTGGCCGAAGCTCGGACCGTCGAGCTGCTGGATCTCCTGCAGGTGGTCGATGACCGCCTCGATGGCGTCATCGGTCAGTTCCTGGTCGAACGCGGGCATCGGCGCGTTGCCCACGAGGTTGCGGCCCTCGTAGAGCACCTGACGGACCGCCGCGCGCGCGGACTCGAGGCTCGCGTCGTCCTCACCGGTCCAGCCGTAGCGTTCGAACACGTTGAGCAGCTGCGGCCCGACCCAGCCCTCCGCCTGCTGACCGTGGCAACGGGCGCAGTTGTTCTCGTACACGTCCTCGCCGGAGCGACCGACGAACTCCTGCGCCTGCGGGAGCTCCCCGGTCTGCACCGACAGGATGTAGGCGGTGATCTGGTCGAGCTGGTTGTCGGAGTAGGTGCCGCCGTTGGCGACCCCGAAGGCCTGCATCGGGGTGCCGTTACGGCCGTGGACCAGCGTCAGGATGATGAACTCCTGCACGTCGGTGACGATCTCCGAGTCCTGGTAGCGCGCCACGATGTTGTCGAGCGCGGGGGCCGGCCAGGGCGTGTCGACGTCCGGATCCGGGTGCGGCGCGGAGCCGCCCTCGAGGTTGACCCCGTGGCACGACGCGCAGGCGTTCTGGTACTCGGCGCGCCCCGCGGCGACGTCCTCCTCGTAGAACTGATCGACCGCGCGCTCGATGCGGTCCGGCTCGATCAGCCAGTACAGCGGCAGGAACAGCGAGGCGAACACGGCCAGGGCGACGCCCCAGGCCATCGCCCGCTCCATGCCCGTGGTCTCGAGCTCCTCGTCGGAGTGGTAGGGACGCATCGCCAGCGGGATGTCCCCGTAGCGCTTGGGTCCCTTGCGCTTGCCCGGGCCCACGACGAAGTAGGCGACCCCGAACCCGACCAGGGCGACCAACAGGATCGTCACCGGAACGGTGGCGCCGCCGGCTTCGACGGCGAACAACGGCTGCAACATCAGGTGGGCTCCCAACTCACGCATCCACGCAGGACGGGCCCTCGGGCGACTGCTCGAGTGCGTTCGCGGTCCGAGCGGGACCGGTCAACCCCTCGCCGAGGTCGACGACGAACTGGCCGTCGTCGTCGATGAACGAGACGTAACGGTCGAGACCACGGGGAGCCGGACCGCCGGTCCACTCGCCGTAGCGGTTGTAGCGCGAGCCGTGGCAGGGGCACTCGAACCACTGCGAGGTCTGGCACCACGGGACCCCGCAGCCCAGGTGCGGGCACGACTGGGTGTTGATGGCCTGCAGACCACGCTCCCCATCGGGGAAGATCGCGTGCTCCTCGCCGTAGGCCCGCATCGCGGAACTCGAGGTGGCGTCCCAGGTGATCACGCTGATGCCGCCGTCGGGGAAACGCCGCGGGGACCGCTCGGAGGTGATCTCGTCGTAGAGGTCCTCCGCGGACCCGAGGGCGACCTCACCGAACAGGCCGTCACCGAGCCGAGGCCACAGCATCCCGAGCGACGCCAGCCCGAACCCACCGAGGCCGGCTCCCAACCACCCGGCCTCACCGAACAGACAGTCGCCGGTCCGCGGGTAGAGGAATCCCAACGACGCCAGGCCGAAGCCACCCAGCCCCGCGCCGACGGAGCCGAGCAGGCTGTAACGCAGGAACGTGCGGCGTTCGACGGGCTTGAGTTCGAAGCGGGGCTTCTTCTCGTCTGCCATGTCGGCGTCTTTCGTGTGTGGTCGGTGCGCGGGGGGCGGGTCGCGCCGTCGCGCTCGCTGACCGTCGGGATGGAGCTAGAGGGTGAACCCGAGTCCTTGGACCCATGGCCACACCCATTCGTAGCCCGCACCTCGCAGGAACGAGCCGATGATGACCAGCAGGCCCCAGAAGGTGAGGAAGAACGTGAAGGCCATGTTGGCGACCTTGCGGTTCTCGGGCTTCGCGGAGGGGTTCTTGTCGATGTAGGGGGCCGCCATCAACGCGACGAGGAACACACCGGGCAGGGTCACGCCGGCGATCATCGGGTGGAAGTAGGCGAGCAGTTCCTGCAGCCCCATGAAGTACCACGGCGCCTTGTTGATCGAGGGCACCTCGTTGGGGTTCGCGAGCGACCCGAGCGGGGCGTCGAGGAAGAACGAGGCGATCAGCAGCAGTGAGCCGGCCGCGAGCAGCGACACGAACTCCACGAGCAGCAGGTGCGGCCAGGTGTAGACCTTGTCCTGCTGCTTGGCCTGGACCTGCTGGATGCCGGCGGGCGGGACGAGCGCGAGCAGGCGGTGGGTGTGGTCGCCCGACTGGGGCACGCCCATCGACGCCGGTTCCTTGGCACCACCGTTGCCGAGCGACGCCGCGACGCGAGCCGCGCGCTCCTCGGGGGTCAGGCGTCCCCCACCACCGCCGGCGTCGGCCGGCGCGGCGGTCTTGGTCGCGACCCCACCGCCGCCACCGGCGTTGGCGCGGAACTCCTCGAGCGCCTTGGCAGCCTGCTCGGCGGGGCGGGGGCCGAGCGTCGCGCCCTCGGCGAGCTTGGCCTTGCGGACGGATGCCGCCTTGGCCTTCGCCCGGGCGATGCGCTCGCTCTTGCCCTCACCGATCAGGCGGTCGTAGACCTCCTGGTCGATCGAGACCTCGTCGCTCATCGTCGTGCCTCTCTCGCGTGTGCGCTCCAGCTCCGCAGCGTGGCGCGGCGTCCCGGCTTCAAGGACGTGGACGTCGGGTGATCACGGCGGATCACAGGGGACCGGAGATGCCACCGTCCTTGCGGATCCGCCAGAAGTGGACCGCGAGGAAGATGACCGTGACGAAGGGGATGAACAGCACGTGCAGCACGTACCAGCGCAGCAGGGTGTTGGGGCCGATCTCCACGCCACCGAGGAGCACGAACTGGACCTGGTCGCCGAAGACGGGGGTGAAGCCCATCATGTTGGTACCGACGGTGACGGCCCACAGCGCGAGCTGGTCCCAGGGCAGCAGGTAACCGGTGAACGACAGCAGCAGCGTGAGCGTGAGCAGGATCACGCCCACGACCCAGTTGAACTCGCGCGGCGGCTTGTAGGCGCCGTGGTAGAACACCCGCGCCATATGGAGGAAGACGGTGAAGACCATCGCGTGCGCGCCCCAGCGATGCAGGTTGCGCACCAGCTGACCGAAGGTCACCGACGCGGAGAGCTCCCGCATGTTGAGGTAGGCGATCTCCGTACCGGCACCCGCCGCCGGGGTGTAGAAGAACATCAGGAAGATGCCCGTCACCGTGAGCAGGATGAACATGAAGAAGCTCAGCCCACCGAGGCAGTAGGTGTAGGTGAGCTTCAGCCCGTGCCGCTTCACCTTCACCGGGTGCAGGTGGTAGAGGACGTTGTTCATCGAGGCCAGCGCACGGTCCCGCGAGGTGTCGCGGTAGCCCTTGCGGTAGATCGAGCCCGGCCGGAAGATCGACTTCCAGATGACGTTGTCCTGGACCGTGGTCTTGAGGTCCTTGTTCGCCACGTCGGTTCCTCGTGAGGTGTCGGTGCTGCGACCCGTCAGCCGGCGTGGCGTCAGGGAGCGGGGGATCGTCGTCGGTCAGCCGTCGACGCGTCCGAGCCACAGGGCGTCGGAGGGGCAGCGCTCCACGCAGATCGCGCAGCGCGTGCATTCGTTGTCGTCGATGATGAAGACGGCGTGCGACTGCTCCGCAAGCGTCGTCAGCGCCGGACTGTCCGCGTCCTTGATGATGGACGGGGACATCATGTAGATGCACTCCCAGGGGCACACGTCCTCGCATGCCCGACACAGGATGCACAGTTCCGGGGTGAGCCCGATGTGTCGCTTGGGCTTGACCCGTTCCTGCAGCCACTGGGGGTCGACCTGCTGGACCGTGTAGTCGTCGAACATCAGTGGATGCTCGCCCTTGTCGGTCTTGCCCATCGCTCCCCTCCTTCCTGTGTCTGGTGTGTGTCGGTCCTGCTCGGCTCGTCACCCGCCGGCTGCGCTCACCGCCGGATGGGGCGGTGGGTCACTTGTACCCGCCGGCCTCCGGCTTGGTCTCGCCCGCGGCGAGGGTCTTGGGGTAGCTGCGCTGCATGCGCACCGCACCCCACACGGGGACCCCCCTGCCCCCCCACATCAACCCCCCCCCGCGGCCCACGGTGATCACGCAGGAGAGGTTGGACGCGATGTCGATACCGTAGTCCTCCGAGACGTCGATCCCGGCGCTGGCCGGGATGACGGTGCCCTCGAGCAGCCCGCGGTTGGACTCCGTGAACTGGATCCACCCGTGCGGGATGACCCCGTGCAGCCACCACAGCAGACTGGATGCGCCCATGATCCCCATCGTCGCCGACACCCACTCGTGCTTGCCGTAGGTCAGCTTGGCGACGTAGAGCGGCAGGACACCGAGCGGCCCGAGCCACAGGAACATGATCGCGGCACCGACCCACCCACGCCCGAGACCGGCGGGGTCGCCGAACTGGTAGAGCGCACGCAGGGCATCGGGCGCCGTCGCGATGAAGTCCGCGAAGAACTGACCCACGCTGCACCTCGTCGTCGATCTGGTCGGGGCGTCCGTCACCGGACACCGTGGTCGTTCGGGGCGATCCGGGGCGTGTCCCGGGATCCTGACCGTCTGTCACGGGCCGGACCGGACACGTCTCGGACGATGCATGGTGCGCACCGGTCCCGACGCTGCCCCGCCAAGGTACCAACCGGGCTCGGACCCGGACAATCGGACGGGGTGGATGGCGGCCCATCGCCGGGTTCGGCGCCACCGCCGACCCGTGGGCGCGGCGGTCACGCCCCACGGGCGAGCGGTCACGGCGCCGGTCGCACTCAGCCCGCCGCCATCTGCTGCGCGGCGCCGTGGGCCGCGTCGAGGATCTGGTCGAGGATCGGCTGTTCCAGGGCCATCGAGGTGAAGATCACCTCGTAGCCGGACGGTGCCAGGTAGACCCCCCGGTCCAGCATCGCGTGGAAGAACCGCGCGTAGGCGTCGTGGTCCGCCCCGGCGACGTCCTCGTAGCGCGTGGGCGCCTCGTCGGCGAAGACGACGCCGGCCAGGGTGCCGTGGCGGATCACCTGCGCGGTGACCCCGGCCGCCTCGAACGCGGCCGTGAACCCCTCGGCGATGATCCGGGTGGCCCCCTCGAGGCAGTCGTAGACGTCGTCGGTCAGCAGGCCCAGGTTCGCGATGCCGGCGGCGACGGCGACCGGGTTCCCCGACAGGGTCCCCGCCTGGTAGACGGGGCCGACCGGGGCGAGGTGGTCCATCAGATCCGCCCGGCCACCGAACGCCGCCAGGGGGAACCCCCCACCCACGATCTTGCCCAGCACCGTGATGTCGGGCAGCACCCCGTGGACCTGCTGGGCACCGCCCCGGGCCAGGCGGAAGCCGCTGATGACCTCGTCGAACACCAGCACGGCGCCGCACGCGTCCGCCTGCGCCCGCAGGAAGGCGAGGAAGCCGGGGGCCGGGGGCACCAGGTTCATGTTCGCGGGCACCGGCTCCGCGAGGATCGCAGCCAGGTCGTCGCCGTGGGTCGCGACCGCCGCGCGCACCGCCTCCTCGTCGTTCCAGGGCACGAGGATGGTGTCCTGCGCCGCGCCCTGCGTGATGCCGGGGCTCCCCGGGATCCCCAGGCTCGCGACCCCGGAACCGGCCGCGACCAGCAGCGCGTCCGAGTGTCCGTGGTAGTGCCCGACGAACTTCAGCAGCTTGTCGCGGCCCGTGGCCCCCCGGGCCAGTCGGACCGCGCTCATGCCCGCCTCGGTGCCGGAGTTGGTCAGCCGCACCCGTTCGATCGAGGGCACCGCGTCGATGATCGCCTCCGCGAGCACGATCTCACCCTCCGTCGGCGCGCCGAAGGAGGACCCGCGCCCCAGCGCCGCGCTCGCCGCGTCCAACACCTCGCGGCGGGCGTGCCCGAACAGCAGCGGTCCCCAGGAGTTGACGAGGTCGACGTAGCGGTTGCCATCGGCGTCGACGAGCGTCGCGCCCTCCCCACGGGTGATGAAGCGCGGCGTGCCCCCGACCGAGTTGAACGCGCGCACGGGGGAGTTCACCCCACCCGGGATGGCCTCGAGGGCACGTCGGTACAGGCGATCGGACGCGTCGTGGGACATGGCAGTTCCTGTCGTGGTTGCGCGACGCCGGCGATCAGGGCTCGGCGTGCTCGAAGATGACGTTGTCCGCACGTTCGCGGCCGCGGCGGATCCCGTCCTCGCCCACGGCCGTCCACGTGACCAGCACCCCGCCCCGAGCGCGCCAGGCGTCCGTGGCGGGGTGCGGGATGCTGTCGAGGTGGTAGCTCACCGCGTGCGGGTGGACCGAGCGCAGGTCCGCGAGGCGGGCGAGCCGTCGACCGACCACGGCCGGGACGCCGTCGATCGGCTCCGCGGTCGCGGTCAAGACGCGGACCGCCTGGGGCCGGTTGCGGCGGAACCACCGCACCGCGACCGGGTTGAAGCTCGCGACGCACCACGGACCGTCGTGCGTGTCGAGCAACGCAGCGGTCGCGCTCTCGAGCGCACCGGCGCGCAGCCGCCCCTGCTTGAGCTCCACCATCACCGGGACCGCGCGCAGCGTGGCGAGCGCCTCCTGCAGGGTCGGGACGTGCTGGTCGCTGCCCCCGAGCCGCACCTCGGCGAGCTCCGCGGCGGTCAGCTGCCCCACCTGCCGGTCGAGACCCGCGACGCGCTGCAACGATGGGTCGTGCAGCACGACGGGCACCCCGTCGGCACTGAGGAACACGTCGAGCTCGACGCCGTAACCGGCGGTGGCCGCCGCCTCGAACGCCGCCAGCGAGTTCTCGGGGATCCCCGCGCCGTGCAGCCCACGGTGCGCGAGCGGTACCTCGCGCAGCCACGACGGCGCCGTCGGGTAGCGCCCGGGGACCGCATCCGTGGACGGGTCGTCGGGGCGGGGACCGTCGGGCTCGTGACCCGGCTCGGCACGATCCATCGGTTCAGCGCTCCTCAGCGGGGGCGGCGAGCTCGAGCGCCGCGTAGGTCAGCACCTGGTCCGCGCCGGCCCGCAGGACGCTGAGCACCGCCTCGGCCATGGCCCGCTCCCCGTCGAGCCAGCCGTTGGCGGCAGCGGCCTTGATCATCGCGTACTCCCCGGAGACGTGGTACGCGGCGACCGGCAGATCGGCGCCCGCCCGCGCGGCGGCGACGACGTCGAGGTAGGGCAGCGCCGGCTTCACCATCAGGGCGTCCGCGCCCTCCGCGGCGTCCAGGTCGAGCTCCCGGCGCGCCTCGCGGGCGTTCGCCGGGTCCATCTGGTGGCCGGCACGATCGCCGTCGCGCATGGTGGACTCGGCCGCGTCCCGGAACGGGCCGTAGAAGGCCGAGGCGAACTTCGCCGCGTAGGCCACGATCCCGACCTGCTCGTGCCCGGCCGCGTCCAGACCACCCCGGATCGCCGCGACCTGACCGTCCATCATCCCGGAGGGCGCGACCAGGTCCGCACCAGCGTCGGCGTAGGCCACCGCGTCACGGACGTAGCCCTCGACGGCGAGGTCGTTGATGACCCGGCCGGCCGCATCGAGCGGGCCACAGTGCCCGTGGTCGGTGTACTCGCACTGGCAGACGTCGGCCCACACGACCAGCTCGTCGCCCACCTCGGCTCTGATCGCGCGGATCGCGGCGGGCACGGGTCCCTGCGGGTCCCAGCCGCCGGTCCCCTCCGCGTCCTTGGTCGTCGGGATCCCGAACAGGATCATCCCGCCCAGCCCCGCCTCGACGGCGGTACGCGCAAGCGCGACCACGGAGTCGACGCCGTGCTGGGCGACCCCCGGCATCGACGCGATCGGCGTGTGGCCCTGCAGCCCCTGCTTGACGAACACCGGCAGCACGAGCGCCGCGGGGTGCAACCGGGTCTCCGCGAACGCCCGGCGCAACGCCGGGGTGCGGCGCAGCCGACGCTGGCGGACGGTGGGGAAGCGGGACACGACGACGGTCCTCGGCTCGGGGGTCGTCCGGGAGGGTACTGAAGCCCTCTGCTGGTCCCGTGTCCGGTCCTGGCAGCTGGGTCGGCGTCAACCGTCGTCACGACCACCGAGGATCCGGTAGCCGGCGACCAGCGCCCCGACGGCGAGGAGGAGCGCGGCGGCACGGCGGCGGTCGTCGGACCCGGCGCGTGGGGCGCCGGTGTCCGCAGCGACCACCGATGCGGATCCACCGCTGGACACCTGCGGGGCGGCCTCGCGCTCCCGGCTCGCGAGCGCGGTGGAGGTCCCGGCGCTGATCGTCGACGCGCGGCCCGTGGGACCGGGGTCGTGCGGCCGCGGACGTCCCGCGTGGCGCGGGACCGGTGGGGGCCCATCGGTGGTCACCGCGCGTGCGGACGAGACCACACCGGCGCTCGGCGGGGCGCCGTCCCCGTCGGCCTCGGGCGGGTGCAGCGGGCCGTGCTGGGCCTCGTAGCGCACGGCCGTCAGCTCCGCGCCGTAGAGGTAGAGCCGGCCGGCGAGGTAGAACAGCAGCATCAGCGCGATGACCCCGCCGAGCGCGCCGTAGAGCGCGTTGGCGCTGTCGACCTGGTTGCCGACGTAGCTCGCCCCGACGACCTTGAGGCTCGTCCACCCGATCGCCGCGAGCAGGGCGCCGGGGAGGTGGTCGCGCCCCCGGACCACCGAGGTCGGGGACAGCAGGGTGTACGCGGCGATGAACAGCCCGACGTCGAGCAGCAACGTGAGCCCGAGTGACGCGAGCACCGCGACCGTCCCGGGCAACGCGCCGAGCCCGATCCCGGCGATCGAGGAGGCGGCGACCCCGGCCAGTGCCAGCAGACCGAGCCCGACCAGCGCCCCGACCTGTCGCACCTTGGCGATCACGCCCGACTGGACCGCGCCGCGGAACACCACGCGGGTGGCGATCATCGCGGCGTTGACCACACGCAGGCCCGACAGCAGCAGGATCACCGCACCGATCAGGCCGACGGTCCCCCGCTGCTCGACCACGCCGGTGATCAGGTCCTGCACCCCGCCGTCCTCACCTCCGTCCGCGGCGGCGGCGAACCCCGGGATCGCCTCGGTGATCGCCTCCGCCACCGCCACCTGATCGGCCGGGTCGTCGAGCACGAACCCGGCGACGGAGATGGCCAGCAGCAGCAACGGGAAGAGCGACAGGAAGGCGAAGAACCCGATGGAGGCCGCGAACGGATCGGCGCCGTCCCGCTTGTAGCGCTCCTGCACGGCCATGGCCGTGACCACGACCGCGTGCTCGCGGATCTTCGTGAGACGGCTCACCGAGCCTCCGGGTCGGGGACGCCCGGGAGCCTAACGGCAGGCCGCCACCGCCAACGCGGCCACCAGGCCATCGAGGTCGTGCGGATCGGCCTCGGCGATCACCTCGACCCCGAGTTGCGCACACGCCTGCGAGGTCACCGGGCCGATCGAGACCGCGCCGGCCCGCAGCGGGGCGCCGTCGAGCAGGTGGATCAGGTTGCGGGCCGTCGAGGGGGACCCCAGGGCGACCAGATCGATGGTGCCGTCACCGAGCGAGCGCACGACGTCGGCGTCGAGCCGCTCCGGACGCGCGGTGCGGTAAGCCACCACCTCCTCGACGGTGTAGCCCTTCGCCTCCAGCAGTCCCGGCAGCTCCGGGTTGGCCAGATCGGCGCGCGGCAGCAGCACACGGCCCTCGCCCGGCGGGAAGGCCTCCCCTAGCGCCCGGGTCGTGGCCCGCGGCGGGATCAGGTCCGCGAGGATGCGCAGCCGGTCCGCCAGACGGGCCGCGGTCCCCGAGCCCACGGCCGCCAGACCAGCGGGGCCGCCCCCGGTCGGCGACCGGAGGCGATCGAGGACCCGGGCATCGAGCTGCTCGGCGCGCAGGGCCTCGTCCAGGGCGTCGACACCGTTCGGTGAGGTCAACCCGACCCAGGTGGTCCGCCCGGCGGCGATGTCCCGGACCGCCGCACGCACCCCGGCGGCGTCCCCGGGTTCGATGCGCAGCACGGGCGCGAGGACCGGGATGGCACCCAGTCCGGCGAGCCGGTCGGCCAGTGCATCGGCCTGTCCCGCCGCGCGCGCGACCAGGACCCGACGACCGCGCAGCGCCTCGGACGGCACCGTCGCTGCCCGCGGCTCACCGACGGGACGGGCACTCACGGGTGCTCCGCCCGCATGCGCTCGAGGACCGCCCCGCCACCGGCCTCCAGCAGGGTCGCTGCCATGGCACGGCCGAGGGTCACCGCCTCCTCGGGTGTGGTCTCGTGCGAGGCGCGGTAGAGCGAGGTCCCCGACGGGTCGGACAGCAGCCCGAGCAGCACCAGTCGTTCGGTGCCGTCCGCGGTGCGCCGCACCTCGGCGTGGGCACCGATCGGTGCCGTGCACCCGCCCTGCAGCTGCCGCAGCAGCTCGCGCTCCGCCACCACCTCGGTACGGGTCGTCGCGTCATCGAGCGCGCGGAGCGCCTCGCGGGTGGCCGCGTCGTCGGTCCGCGCCTCGACGGCCAGCGCCCCCTGCGCCGGGGCGTGGAGGATCTCGCCGTGTTCGAGCGGCACGGCGGTCAACCCCTCGACCTTCGGGGCCAGGCGCAGCAGCCCCGCGAGCGCGAGCACGACCCCGTCGAGGTCGCCGGACGCGACCCGCCCCAGGCGGGTCTCGATGTTGCCACGCAGGGGCTGCACGCCGACGTCACGGCGGTGGCGCTGCAGCTGTGCCGCCCGGCGTGGGGAGGACGTCCCGATGACGACGGGACGGTCACGAGGCAGGTCCGCGAGCCGGAACCCCTCCCGGGTGACGAGCACGTCCCGGGGATCCACCCGGGCCGGGATCGCGGCGACGATCAACCCCTCGGCAGCCTCGGTGGGCAGGTCCTTGTAGGAGTGCACGACGAGGTGGCAGTCCCCCGACAGCACGGCCTGACGGGTCCGGTCGACGAACAGGCCCTTGGCGTCGAAGGCCTCGATGGCGCGCTCCGGGTGTTCGTCCCCGGTGGTCGCCATGGGCACGAGCTCAGCCGGCCGGCCGGTCGCCGCCTCCAGGGCGTCGCCGACCGCACGGGCCTGCACCTGTGCCAGACGGGAGCGTCGCGTCGCGATGCGCCAGGGCCCGTCGCCCGCGACCGGGTCGGTCGCGTCGGACGCGCTCATGATCAGTCCTCGTCGTCGGTGGGCAGGTCGAACAGCTCCTGCACCGCCTCGACGTGCGCCTGCGCGCTCTCGCCGTCGGCCGCGGCCTTGAGCCGGACGGTGGGTCCGTGCAGCAGGGTGTTGAGGATGCCGCGGGTCAACGCCTCGACGGTCTCCCGTTCCCGCTCGTCCAGGGAGGCGAGCCGGGACGCGAGCCGGTCGAGCTCGTCACGTCGGACCTGCTCCGCCTGCTGGCGCAGCGCGCGGATGGTGGGCTCCACCTCGGCGGCACGGGTCCACGACAGGAACCGGTCCGCCTCCTCCTCGACGATGCCCCGGGCGTGGGCGATCACGTCGCCGGTGACGCCACGGTCGGCGACGTCACGCACGTCCTCGATGTCGACGACCTCGACCCCGGGCAACGCGGCGACGTCCGGCGCGACGTTGCGTGGGACCGCGAGGTCCAGCAGGACGAGCGGCCGCGTCGCGAGGTCCTCCCGGCGAGCGATGGCGCGGGCGACGAGATCGACGTCGAGCACGGGCTCCGGCGCTCCGGTCGTGCACACCACGACATCGGCGGCGGCCAGCGCCTCGACGAGACCACCGTCCGCGACGACGTCGCCACCGACCCGGGCAGCGAGCCGCTCGGCCTTGTCCGCCGACCGGTTCCAGACCGAGACGTCCTCGACGCCGAGCTCGTCGACGCGGTCGGCGGTCAACGCCCCCATCTTTCCCGCACCGACGATCGTGACCCGGTGCCCGAGCAACGGGGCGCCCAGACGCTCGACGACCGCCTCGAGACCGACGCTCACCATCGAGGAGGCACCCGCGGAGATGGCCGTCTCGCGGCGAACCCGGCGACCGACGCCCACGGCCTGACGGAACACACGCTGCAGGACCCGACGCGCGGCGCCCTGGGCGCGGGCGGCCTCCATCGCCTGCTTGACCTGGACGGCGATCTGGCGTTCCCCGACGACCATCGAGTCCAACCCACCGGCCACGGAGAACAGGTGCGCCGCCGCCCGGTCGTCGTGGTAGCTGTACTGCAGCTCGTCGAGGTCCTGCGGGTGGATGTCCCCGCGTTCCGCGAGCCAGGCGCGGACCTCCTGCAGCCCCGGGTGGAAGCGGGTGACCTGGGCGTAGACCTCGACCCGGTTGCAGGTGGAGATGATCACGGCCTCGCCCACGTGCGGGAGCGAGGTCAGCGCATCGAGCGCCTTGGGCAGCTCGTCCGCCGGCACCGCCAACCGTTCCAGCAGCGCGAGGTCCGCGCTGTGGTGGTTGCAGCCGACGACGAGCAGGGACATCCAGCGGCTCACTTGGCTCCGGGGCGGGCGGTCGTTCGGACCGGGGCGTCGGGACGAGCGCTCCGGTCGGGCCGGATCCCCGCAGGTGACGGGGGATCGCGGTGGGGTCGTGCAGGCCGTCGTGGCGGGCCCTCGTGGCTGGACCAGGACGGGTGCAGGGGATGGATCGACCGCTTCGGGGGAGGGTACCGACCGCAGCGGGCCACCCCCAACGTGTCGGCCGCAGCGGGCTCGACCACACCGGTTCGGCGATCAGCCGGCGGCGGCGTCCATCCCGGTGACCCCCTGCTCGTAGAACGACAGGATCTGCAGCTCGGTCGACAGGTCGACGGTCCGCAGCGCGACGGGATCGGGGACGACCAGGTGGGTCGGCGCGAAGTTCAGCAGCGCACCGATACCGGCCGCGACCAACCGGTCCGCCAACGACTGGGCGTGCGGGGCCGGGGTCGCGATGACGGCCAGCCCCACGCCGCGCTCGGCGACGATCGTCTCCAGGTGCTCGACCGACTCCACGTCCAGTCCGGCGACCTCGGTCCCGACCTTCGCCGGATCGGCGTCGAGCAGCCCGACGACGCGGAACCCACGCCGGTTGAACCCGTCGTAGCTCGCCAGCGCCCGTCCGAGGTTGCCGATCCCGACGATCACCAACGGCCGGTCGACGGTCAGGCCGAGCGCGACGGAGATCTCGTCGGCGAGCTGCGGGACCCGGTACCCGACCCCGCGGGTGCCGTGGCTGCCGAGGAAGGACAGATCCTTGCGCACCTTGGCGGAGGTGAGACCGGCAGCGGTCGCCAGATCCTCGCTCGACAGCGTGGTCGTGCCCGCCTCCGCGGCGTCGAGGAGCACCTGCAGGTAGCGCGGTAGCCGTGCCACCGTCGCTTCGGGGATCCGGCGGTCGTCCACCTGTTCCCTCCCGCTCGGCGACACCTCGGTCCGTGACGACGAACCTACGCGGCGGGCGGGTCCGGACCCAAGGCGCGCGCCATCCGCGCCCGTCGCAGGGACGCCCGGACCGCCCCGCGGGCCAGCTCGAGCTCGGCGACCTCCACGCCGTCGACGAGCACGCCCGGGACCCGCACGCCGTAGCGCTGCTGCAGCTCCGCGTCGTCGTCCACGTCGCGGACCACGACACGGGCGTCCCCCCGCTCGGTCTCGATCAGCTCCTGCGCGCGGGCGCACAACCCGCAGCGGGCACGGGTCATGAGCGCCAGCGTCGGGGGCTCGCCGACCGACCGCCGTCCCCCGAGGGTCCGGCACCACGCCCGGCCCACACGGACCCGTGTCACCGCGACGCGGTCCCGCCGGCGCCCCCCGCCCCGGGCGCGGCGTCCTGCCCCGGGTCGGTGGCGGCGTCGAGCTCGCCACGGAGGACCGCGCGGCGGACCTTGCCGGTCGCCGTGTGGGGCAACGTGTCGGTGAGCTCGACCCGGGTCGGGCACTTGTAGCGGGCCAACTGCGTCGCGCAGTGCCCCCGCAGATCCTCGGGGTCGAGCGTGGCCCCCGCCTGGGCGACGACGTGCGCGACCACGGTCTCCCCGGTCAGCGGGTGGGGCTCGCCGACCACGGCGGCCTGCGCGACGTCCGGGTGGGTGAACAGGACGCGTTCGACCTCACGTGGGTAGACGTTGAACCCGCTGACCAGGATCAGGTCACGGCGACGGTCCACGAGGTACAGGTAGCCGTCCGCATCCACCGAGGCGATGTCGCCGGTGTGCAGCCACCCGTCGTCGTCCAACGCGGCGCGGGTCGCCTCCTCGTCGTCGAGGTAGCCCGCGAAGACGTTCGGGCCACGCACCAGCAGCTCCCCCGGGTCCCCCGGCTCGACCTCGTCCCCCTCGGCGTCGACGACGCGGACCTCCACGTCGGGCAGGGGCAGGCCGACCGAACCGGGACGGGGCTCCGGGGCCATGGACGCGGTCGCGACCGCGGGGGACGCCTCGGTCAGCCCGTAGCCCTCTTCGATGGACAGACCCGTGGCGGCCGCGAAGCGCTCGAACACCGCGACCGGCAGCGGCGCGGCACCCGAAGCGGCGATGCGGACCGTCTGCCACGCCGGGTGGTCGGTCCCGCCGCCCTCGAGCCAGGCGATGTACATCGGGGGGGCGCCCAGCACGATGGACACCCCCGCACGCTGCATCGTCTCGAGCGTGCCCGCGGGATCGAAGCGCGGCTCGAGCACGAGGGTCGCACCGGCGGTCACCGCAGCTCCGAGCCCGACGTTCAACGAGTAGATGTGCGCCAACGGGAGCACGAGCAGCACGACGTCGTCGGGGCTCACCGCGAACCGGCCGGCCAGACTCTGGTCCTGGTTGGCGGCGAGGTTGCCCCGGGTCAGCATCGCCCCGCGGGGACGGCCGGTGGTCCCCGAGGTGTAGACCAACGCCGCGAGCTCGTCGGGCTGCCGGTCGCGGATCGCCGGTGCCGGCTGGTCGGCGGTCACCTCGTCGTAGCGGTGGAGCCCGTCGGGCAACGCGTCCGGGGCCAGCTCGGACCGGGCCGCCTCCAGCGCCGCCGGGGTGACGTCACCGACCACGGCCGCCAGGGCCGGTAGCTCGGCCGCGGCCGCGACGACCGCGTCCAGGCGTTCACCCCCGACGATCGCGAGCCGGGCGCTGCTGTGCGCGAGGGCGTACCGCAGCTCGTCCGGCGCGAGGGAGGGCAGCAGCGGCACCGCGACGGCGCCGGCGCGCAGCACCCCGGCGTACGCCGCCACGAAGGTGGGGCAGGTCCCGAGGACCAGCGCGACACGGTCACCGGGGGCGACGCCCAGCGCGAGCACGGCGGCGGCCGCGTCGTCGGCGGCCTCGTGCAGCTCGCGGTAGGTGAGCTGCACGTCCCCGGACACGAGCGCCAGCGCATCCGGTGAGCCGGCGGCCCGAGCCCGCAGACGCGCGGCGACGTCGACCGTGTCGGCGGGGACGGGCACGACGGACTCCCTCGCAGGACGGCCCGTCGTCTCCCGACGGGTGGCGCGGAACGGGCGGTGTGGCGGGCGTTCGGACGGGCGATCGGTCGGACGTGGCGCCGCGCCGGTCGCCGATGTCGTCGATGGGGCCCGGCCGAGCGTAGCCACGCCGGGGAGCCCGACGAGGCCGCATCCGGACACGGCGCGGCTCGGATGGGGTCCGGGCGTGCGACGTCCGGCGAGCGCGCACGCACCTCGGCCGGCCGAGCAGCGACTCAAGTGATGTGCCGCAGCCACCGATACCTGGGCTACGACGGAGCTCCCCGAACGGGCACCCCGCTCGAAAGAGCGGTCCGCAACACCACGGGCCTACCGCCGTCTCCCCCGGGAGCGGCCACGGCAGCCGGGTTACCGAAGGGACTCCCCTCGCGCTCCACGTGAGCTCCGTCCCGCATCGAGCGCCCACCCCGGGCGTCACGAGCTGGATCCGGAGGTCACCTCATGTCGCAGCCGCGTCGATCCGCCACCACCGTGGCACGCCCCGACGGGCGTCGCATCGCGTTGCTGGCCGTGGTCGCCCTGCTCCTGTCGCTGCTCCCCACGGTGTCGAGCCCCGCCTTCGCGGACAGCGGCCTGGAAGCGGACTTCGTGTCCCGGGTGAACTCCGCCCGCGCCAACGCGGGCCTGCCCGCACTGTCAGTGGCGGGGGACCTCACCAGCGCGGCACGCCGACACGCCGGTGTGATGGCGGACAAGGAGCACCTGCACCACAACCCCAGCCTCGGTTCGTCGGTCGGCGGCTGGCAGAAGCTGGGGGAGAACGTCGGCCGTGGCGCGAGCGCCGCCTCGATCCACCAGGCGTTCATGGACTCCCCGACCCACCGGGCGAACATCCTGGACCCGTCCTGGACCCAGGTCGGCGTGGGTGTGGTGGTGCGCGACGGTCGGATCTGGGTTACCCAGATGTTCCGTCTCCCGGCGGGGGCGAGCGCACCCAAGGCGCCCGAACCGAAGCCCGAACCCAAGCCCGAACCGAAGCCCGAACCGAAGGCCGAACCGAAGGCCGAGCCGAAGCCTGCTCCCAAGCCCGAGCCCAAGCCCGAGCCCAAGGCCGAACCGAAGCCGGCAGCGAAGCCCGCTCCCGCGCCCGAGCCGGCGCCCGAGCCGGCCCCGGAACCCGAGCCGGAGCCCGAACCCGAGCCAGGCCCCCGCTTCGAGGTCGTCGAGCGGCCGCTGCAGGTCGACCGGGTGACCACCACCCTCGCCCGGCTCGAGGCCGGCGACCGTGGCGAGGTCATGGACCTGTTGGCCACGGACCGCTGATCGGGTCGGGCGCTAGGCTCGAGGCATGCGCCTGCTCGCCTCGACCGGCCCGCTGTTCGCCCGCCCGTTGGGGTGGGCGTTCGGCGTGCTCGCGGAGGCCGGGTACACCGATGTCGAGCTGATGGTCACCCAGGATCCCGCGACCCAGGACGCCGATCGGGTGCTCGAAGCGGCGCGGACCGAGGGTGTGACGGTCCCGGTCGTCCACGGACCCTTCCTGCTGCTGACGCGGCGGGTCTTCGGCACCGACCTGATCGACAAGGCCCGGCGGTCGCTGGCGCTCGCCGGGGGCATCGGTGCGGACGTGATGATCGTGCACCCGCCGTTCCGGTGGCAGCGGGCGTTCCACCGTTGGTTGATGGTCGACGCCGAGGACGAGGCGCGGGTCCACGGCAGCCGCGTCGGGGTGGAGAACCTCTACCCGGTCGCCCTGGCCGGTCGAGCGGTGCGCTTCCACCGCTACACGGAGCCGGAGCACCTCGCCAGCTTCCCGCACGTGGTGCTGGACACGAGCCACTTCGGCGTCGCCGAGGTCGACATCAACGAGGCCTACCTCGCCCTGCGCGACCGGGTGGTGCACCTGCACGTCTCCGACTACCGCGGCGGTGGCCGGGACTCCCACGCCCCGCTCGGACACGGCCTGCTCCCGCTCGCCTCCTTCCTGCACCGGGTCGGACGCGATGAACGGGACCGGATCGGGCGGGTCGGGGCCGGGGATGCCTCCATCACCCTCGAGCTCGACTGTCGCCGCTACCTCGACGATCGTGCCGCGTTGGTGGGCTACCTGCGCCAGGAGCGCCAGAAGTGCCTCGCGCTGCTCGACGGAGCCCCGGCCGAGGAGGTCCTCGGCCGACCCGACATCGTCGAGGTGGCACCCGGCGCGGGCGAGGACGATGCCGACCAGCCGACGGTCCCGCCCCGAACCCCCCTGACCCGTCCGCCCACGAGGAGACCGGAGCCGCCGTGCGCACGATGACGACGCTGCTGCTCGTCGGGCTCCTGCTCGCCATCGTCGTGGCGACCGCGATCCAGCTCAGCCAGGCCGCCGCGCTGTGAGGCGCCGGGCCCGCCCGGCGGGCGTGGACGGGTGCGACCGGGCGCCGACCGGGTCGGGCGACCGGCCCCTCACCCTCACAGGAAGACGGACCGACGCCCCATGAGGTTGCGGTGCAGCATCCCCTGGATGCGGTCGCGGACCTGATCGGTGAGGTCGAACAGCGCCATCGGGTCGTCGGCCAGGCCGGGTCCGAGGCTGGCGGTCTCGATCGGCTCGCCGTACTCGATCAACCACTTGGACGGCAGCGGCAGCAGCGCGAAGGGACCCAGCACCGGCAGCGCCAACATCTGGGCGACGACCGGGAAGTAGGGCACGCCAAGCACCCGGGCGACGATGCGCAGGTCGAACAGCAGCGGGTAGATCTCCTCGCTGCCGACGATCGCCGTGGGCACGATCGGGACCTCGGCCCGCAGCGCCGTGGCGACGAACCCGCCGCGACCGAAGCGCTGCAGCTTGTACCGGTCGCGCCAGTGCTTGCCCAGGCCCTTGTAGCCCTCGGGCCAGACCGCGACGAGCTCACCCGAGGCGAGCAACCGGTCGGCATCGTCCCCGGAGGCGAGGGTCGCCCCGGTCTTGCGGGCGAGCTCGCCCACGAAGGGGGTACGGAACACCAGATCCGCGCCGAGCTCACGGGCGTGGCGGCCCGTGCGGTCGAACACGTCGAGCCGCGTGATCAACGCGTCGGCCGGCAGGGTCCCGGCGTGGTTGGCGACCAACAGCGCACCGTCGTCGGTCGGGATGTGCTCCACGCCGTGCGAGCTGACCCGCCAGTAGTGCTGGTGCAGCGGCCGCAGCAAGGGCATCAGCACGTTGGTCGTCAGGTCCTCGTCGAACCCGAACGCGTCGATCTCGTAGTCGCCGGTCAGGCGGCGGCGCAGGAACGCGACCAGACCGCGCACGGCGTCCGGCCAGGCGTCCTCGGCACGTTCGCGTAGCACGGCGAGCCCGTCCACCGCACCGGGGTAGCCCCGCCCCCGCAGCTCCCGCGCGGCGTCCTCGAACGCGCTCGGGTCGGAGAACAGGCTGGCGCGTCCGGTGCGACGATCGGCGCCGGCGCGGTCGCGCTCGTGCGGCCTCGACCGCTCGCCGGCGCCACCGGAGCGCGGGCCACGCGGCGTGGGCCCGGCATCGGGTCCGGGGTCGGCTGCGGCGGCGTCGGCGCCCCCGGATGCCGAGTCGGTCGTGGCGGGGGCGTCGGGCTCCGCGTCACCACGGCGGGCGGCGTGGATCCGACAGTGCGGCCCGTCGACCGCGTAGTTGCGGCAGCTCGCCCCGCTCGTGGTCGTCGCGGCACACCGGGTGCGGCCGGCCGCGCCGGCCCGGGCGTCACGGGCGTCCTCGATGGAGATGATCTCCGCCTGTGGTCCGGCGCTCATCGGCGTGGCTCCGCTCGCTGACGGTCGAGGAAGCGTTCCTGGCCCTTGCGTTGCAGGAACTGCTGCAGCTCCCGCTCCCAGCGCACGACGTCGCTGGTCCCGATCGTGCCCTGCAGCCGTCGCTGGGCGACGAAGTCCTCGAACGCGGCCGCGGAGGTGAAGCGGGGTTGGAAGCCGAACCGCTCGCGCAGGGCCGTGAGGTCGACGACACGGCCGAACTGCAGGAACCGCAGCTGCTCGGGGGAGACGTCCGCGCGCTTGGAACGTCGCACCGCCCCGGCGACCGCGGAGACCAGGGGCAGCGGGACGGGGGCCGGGATGCGACCCGCGAGGCGGACGCACTGCGACAGGTACAGCACGCCCTCGCCGGCGACGTTGAAGATGCCGGGGTGGTCCTCGACCGTGGCGCGTTCGAGGACCTCGACCGCATCCTGCTCGTGCAGGAACTGCAGCCGCGGGTCGAAGCCCAGCACGGTCGGGACCACGGGCAGCGAGAACAGCGAGTGGAACGCGCTGTCGAGGTGTGGTCCGAGCAGGTTCGCGAGCCGCAGCACCGTGACGTCGACGTCCTTGCGGCGCCGCCCGAGCGCGCGGACGTAGCCCTCCACCTCGGTGGCGTCCTTGGCGAACCCGTGCGTGACCGACCCGCGCGGCGCCGCCTCCTCGCGGAACGCGCCGGGGTCGGTGTGGTCCGAGCCGTACACCGCGGTCGTCGACTTGAGCACGAAGCGCTTCAGGCGTGGTGCACGCTGGCAGGCGGCGAGCAGCTGCATGGCGCCGATGACGTTGCGTTCCTTCATCCCGGCCCGACCACCGGTGGAGCCCGGCGCCGCGATGGTCGACAGGTGCAGGACCGTGTCGATGGCCGCGGCCTCGAGGACCCGGGCGACGACGGGGTTGCGGATGTCCGCCCGGACGAACTCGGTGCGCCGCAGGTCGTGCTTGGGCTCCTTGACGTCGATCCCGACGATCTCGAGCACCTCGTCGCGCTGCTCGAGCGCGCGGGCCACCAGTCCGGCGAGCTGGCCGGAGATGCCCGTGATCAGCACGCGACGTGACGCGCTCATGTGGACCTCCTGTCGCTCGCTGACGGTGCGGACCCGGCGGCCGGTCCGGGCGCGGGCCCGGGGGTCCTCGCCGCGTAGTGAACCGCACCAGCCTCGCACGTGACCCGCCCGGGTGGCCAGCCGAGCTGGCGGGTCCGGGGGTCCGCCCGCGGGCCGTGGGCCGGTCGGGGGACGGCTCGGCGCGGCCCCAGGCCCTCAGGCCTCCGCGTCGCCGAGCGCGTCGAGGTCCATGCTGGCCGGATCGACGACCTGACCCTGCAGGTAGGCGACGAGATCCTCGCGGCGAACCCGGTAGTTGCGGCCGACCCGCACGGCGGGCAGCTCTCCGCGTCGGATGAGCCGGTAGATGGTCATCGTGGAGACACGGAGCTGATCGGCGACCTCGGCGGCCGTGAGCAGGTTCGTGGGCATACGACCACGATAGCGCGACCCGATGCCGGGCTCACCCGCTCGTGGTGCCGTGGGGGAACAGCCCGGAGACACGTCGCCCTCCCGCTGCGGGAGCGGTGTACTCGCGGCACAGCCCGATCCACCCGTCCGGCAGCGGCTCGGAGGACAGCAGGTCGCACGAGGTGGCCCAGAGCAGCGGCGCGAACCCGTCACGGACCCGGATCCCGAGCGCTCGGTCGGCAGGCAGCCGGAGCGCGTACAGCTCGTCGTCGGCTCGCAGGTCGAACGTCGCCCTGGCCTCGTCACCCACCCGCTCCAGCTGCTCGGGTTCCAGCCGGTCGCCGAACGCGTCCTGCGGCGAGGTGACCGGTCCGCTGGCGGGCACGGCGGTCGAGGGGATGCGTGCACCCAGCACCGTGCCGTCGGTGCTGGCCTCGACCGCGACGACCTCCGTGCCGAGGGTGCCGACGGCCCACAGCCGTCCATCCCCGGTCACCTCGTCGGCGAGTTCCGCGGGCACGCGGGTGCCGTCGGTGAGCAGCACCGTCACCTCGTCGGCGTCCGCCGGGGCGAACCCCCACGACATGCCCTGCCCCGGGGTGCCGTCCGGGTTGCCCTGCACCTCGCTGGCACCGCTCCCGAACCCGCGGGGATCCTCCGCGTCCGGGGCGATGAGCTGGTCGCAGGGTTGCCCGGTCGCGTCCCCCAGGAAGGTCGAGCCACGCGAGGTCGTCGCGCACCAGCGACCGTCCTCACCAGGCGAGACCGCGACCGCGAAGTGGAACGGTTCGGTGGAGGACACGATCGCGGCCGGCGGCCCGACGATGTCCGTCCACTCGAAGCCGTCGGGCGTGCCTGGCGGGACGGTGCCGGGCACCCGCTCGGTCGCGTCTGGTGTGGGTTCGACCACCCCGGGCTGGTCGGCGCCCCCCCCGGCCCCCCGCCCGCCCCCCCCCCGCCCCCGCCGCCGCCCCCCCCCCTGGCGATGGCTTCGAAGACCTGTTTCTGCTGCGGATCGAGTGTGTTCGGATCGGGGGCTTTCAGCCGCATGGCGATTCTCCTTGCCAGGTTTCAGCGCGCGGCACGCGGATGTGACGACGTATCGAGTTTGCGCAATGCGTCGATCACTTCCGGCGGAAGCATGACGCCCTCGCGCAAGTGCTTCTCACGCAGGCTGCGCTCCATATCGCCCGGTGCGAGGACCGGGCCCATCCCCGGACGGGGTTGCGCCGAACGCACCCAATCGGTGAAGCGGACGACTTCCGCGTGGAAATCGTTGGAGGGGTCGAGGCGGGCGGGATCGAGGAAGATCGAGAGCATGCCGTTGGCGACAGGCTTCTTCTCCGGCCCGC
>JAFIEQ010000033.1 GCA_020832455.1 Nitriliruptoraceae bacterium | reverse complement strand
GCGCGCTGCACGGGGCCTTGGGCGGCAGGGTCACCGTCACCCCCGGCGCGCCCCCCCCGCCCGCCCGGCGAGCGCCCCGCGGGCCGTGCCCCCGTCCGACGGTGGGGTCAGGGCAGCTCCCAGGTGTGCACCGGCTCGTTGGAGCGCATGCCCTCGAGGTAGCGCCGCGTCATCTCCACCAGCGCCTGCTCGCGCTCCATCGCGCCGTCGTCGTACAGGCGACGGAAGGTGCGCACCTGCCAGTTCGCCCCGGTCCGACGCTTCAGCGCGCGCTGCTCGATGATGCCGAGGTAGTGGTCGCGGTCGCGCCGGTCGATGCCCCAGGAGTCGAGCCCCTTGTGGGCCAGCGGCAACAGGGTCCGCACGATCAGCTCGCTGGCCGGCACGGAGCCGACGTCGGGCCAGAACAGCTCCGCCTCGATGCCGTCGCGTGCCGCGGCCCGGAAGTTGTCGGCGGCCGCCCGGAACGACAGCGTCCGGGAGATGGGCTCGTCGAGCTCCGCCACGGCACGCAGCAGGCCGTAGTAGAACGCGGCGTTGGCGACGGTGTCGACCATGGTCGGCCCGGCGGGTAGGACCCGGTTCTCGATCCGCAGGTGCGGCTTGCCACGCGCGACCGCGTAGATCGGGCGGTTCCAGCGGTAGACGGTCCCGTTGTGCAGCACCAGCTCCGGCAGGTGGGGGATGTCGCCGCGGGCGAGCACCTCCTCGGGCTGCTCGTCGTCGAGCTCGGGCAGCAGCGCCGGGAAGTAGCGCACGTTCTCGTCGAACAGGTCCATGATGGAGTCGATCCAGCGCTCCCCGAACCAGACCCGTGGTCGCACGCCCTGCGCGGTCAGCTCCTCCGAGCGGGTGTCGATCATCTGCTCGAACAGCGCGATCCGCGTCTCGCGCAGCAGCTCCTTGCCGAGCAGGAACGGGGAGTTCGCGCCGACGGCGACCTGGGCCCCGGCGATGGCCTGGGCGGCGTTCCAGGCGGTCCCGAAGCCGTCGTGGCTGACCTGCAGGTGCAGTTGCACGCTGGTCGCCGCGGCCTCCATCGCGATGGAGCTCGCCCGCAGCGCCAGCTTCTCCACCCCCTCGATCTCCACCTGCAGGTCCTCGCCACGGGCCTCGAGGATCTGTTCGTTGAGCAGGTGGTAGCGCGGGTTGGCGGACAGGTTCTGGATCGTGACGTGCAGGTCCTTCAGCGTCGGGATGATCCCCACCATGGCCACGTGCGCGTCGAGGTCGGCGGCGCGCCGGTCGGCGTGCTCGAAGGAGGTCTGCAGCTCCTCCTCGATCTCCCGGAACACGGTGCCGATGAGCTTGTGGGGCGCGAGGTTGAACTCGATGTTGAACTGGGCGAGTTCGGTCTGGAAGTCCTCCGACTCGATCCGCGACAGCAGTTCCGCGTTGATCATCATCGGATCCCCGTCGTCGTCGACGACGTAGAACTCGACCTCGACCCCGATGAGCTTGCGGTCCCGTTCGAAGCGATCGCCCTCGAGCATCTGTTGCAGGACCGCGAGGTCGCGCTTGACCTTCTCGCGGTAGCGCTGGCGGTCCTCGCGGGTGAACCGCGTCTCGTCGATGTCGCGACCCATCTGGCGCTCCTGACGGCCGAGGGTTCGATGCGCACGGAGCGTAGGGCGTCCCGGTCGCCGGATGCGGGTGGCACGACGCTGCCGACGTGCGCCCCGGTGCCCGACGCGCGCGTCGGGGCGCGCCATCGGCGGTCGACCGGACGCACGCCGAGGTGGGTAGTAGCCTCCCCGACGGTCGTCGCCGGGGGTGGCGGCTGACGGGACCACCCCGCCACGTCCGTGACCTGCCCTGCGACCCGCCCCGGAACCGTCGATGACCGCACCGCACTGCACCCTGCGTCCCGCCACCGCCGCGGACGTCCGCGCCATCGCGGCGCTCAACGACGCCGAGGTCCCCCGGGTCAGCCCGCTCGGGGTCGCCGGCGTCCGGACCATGCTCCCCTCGTGCGACCTCGCGGTCGTGGCCGAGACCGACGGCGGCGCGCTCGCCGGGTTCGTCTTCGCGCTGGCCCCCGGGGTGGACTACGCGAGCGTCAACTACCGCTACTTCGAGGAGCGTGGCACCGACCACCTCTACGTCGACCGCGTCGTGGTCGGCCCGGCGTGGCGCCGCCAGGGCATCGCCGGACAGCTCTACGCCGCCGTGGAGGAGCGGGCCCGGGAGTCCGGGCGCGCGGAGGTGACCTGCGAGGTCAACGTGCGGCCCGACAACCCCGGGTCGCGCCGGGTGCCCCAGCGGCGGGGGGTGGTGGGACTCGGCCAGCACGACACGACCGGCGGGACGCTGCGCGTGGCGCTGCTGGCCCGGCCGGTCGAGCTCGCCTGAACCTCAGGCGGCGTCCCAGTCCGACATGAACGGCGGGTCGATCAGCCGCTCGCCGCGGCCGAGTTCCGTGATGGCCGCCACCTCGTCGTCGCTGAGCTCGAAGCCGAACACGTCGCCGTTGGCGGCGATGCGCTCCGGCTTGCTCGAACGCGGGATCGCCGACACGCCGCGCTGCAGGTGCCAGCGCACCGTGACCTGCACCGGGCTGACCCCGTGCGCCTCGGCGATGCCCGCGATGGTGGCGTCGTCGAGCACCTTGCCCTGGGCGATCGGGCTGTAGGCGGTGACGAAGGCGTCGTTGGCGGCCGCGACCTCGCTGATGGCATCGACGGCGAGGTAGGGGTGGTGCTCGACCTGGTTGGTCGCCACCGGCGCGACCTCCAGCGCCCGGGCGAACCGGGCAGCGGGGTAGTTGGAGACCCCGATGGCGCGGGTCAGCTCGCGTTCACGCAGCCGATCGAGCGCCTCCACCGTGGCCTCCAACGGGGCGATCTCGTCGGCGGGCCAGTGGATCAGCAGCAGGTCGACGTGGTCGAGTCCGAGCCGTTCGAGGCTCTCCTGCGCGGTGCGCTCCACGTCCTTGGGCGTCGCGGCGTCGCGCCAGATCTTGGTGGTGACGAACACCGCGTCGCGGTCGAGGTCGCTGTCGGCGATGGCCCGCCCGACCTCCTCCTCGTTGCGGTAGATCTGCGCGGTGTCGATGTGCCGGTAGCCGACGTCCAACGCGGTGCGGACCCCGTCGTAGGCCACCTGGCCCTCCAGCTGCCACGTCCCGAAGCCGAGCGCGGGGATCGTGGTGCGGCTCGTGCGGATCGTGTCCATCGGTGGGTCCTTCGGCGGGCGGGTGACGGGGGAGCGCAGGCGCCCGGTGCGCACCGGGCACCGAGGTGCCAGGCGAGGTGGGCCGCGGGCGCGAACGCGGTGGACGCTACCGTGAGGTGCGCGGTGGCCCCGGACACGAGGGTGGACGATGGGACGGCTCGAGGACCTGCGTCGCGACTACCGCCACGGGCAGCTCGACGACGACGCCATCGGCGAGGATCCGCTCGCGATGCTGGCCCGCTGGGTCGCGGACGCCGTCGACGCGGAGCTCGGGGAGCCCAACGCCGCGACGGTCGCCACCGTCGACGCCGACGGGGTGCCCGACGCCCGGGTGGTGCTGTTGCGCGGCATCGACGAGCGCGGGGTCTGCTGGTACTCGAACCGCCGTTCGGCCAAGGGGCGGCAGCTGGCCGGCAACCCGCACGCGGCGGTGGTGCTGTTCTGGGAGCCCCTCGAGCGGCAGGTCCGGCTGCGCGGCACCGTCGAGGACCTGCCGGACGAGGAGTCCGACGCCTACTTCGCCTCGCGTCCCCGCAGCTCACGCATCGGCGCGTGGGCCTCGCAGCAGTCCGAGCCGATCGCGGACCGGGCGTCGCTCGACGCGCAGGTGGCCCAGGTCACGGCACGGTTCGGCGACGGCGAGGTGGCACGTCCGGAGCACTGGGGCGGGTCCCTGCTGCGGCCCACCTCGATCGAGTTCTGGCAGGGCCGGCCCTCACGGTTGCACGACCGGCTGCGATTCACCCGGCCGGACGTGGGGTCGGGGGACTGGGCCGTCGCGCGGCTCCAGCCCTGAGTGGCCGCGCTGCGCTGCGCCCCCGGACCGCCAGGCCCGGGCGCCGCGCTCAGGCGGCTGCGGCGATCGACGTCACCTGACCCGCCTCGTCGTCGGCGGTGCCCGCCCGGTCATGGCGAGACAGCACCTCGAGCAGCTCGTTCGGCAGCGACAGCCGGAGCACCTTGGTCCAGGCGGAGGCGACCTGCTCGGGCATGGTGCCGCTGACGTAGTTCAGGCCGTAGCGCTCGAACAGGTCCTGGATCTCCGGGGAGATCTCCTGGTAGCGGTTGCTGGGCATGTCGGGGAACAGGTGGTGCTCGACCTGGAACGACAGGTTGCCGGTCATGATGTGCAGCAGCTTCCCGCCGTCGATGTTGGCGGCGCCCAGCATCTGGCGCAGGTACCACTCGCCGCGGGTCTCGCCCTCGATGGAGGTCTTCTCGAAGGTCTCGACGCCCTCCGGGAAGTGGCCGCACATGATCACCGAGTGGGTCCACACGTTGCGGACCACGTTCGCGGTCGCGTTGGCGGCCAGGGTGGTCAGCGCGGACGGGCCGCTCAGCAGCGGGTGCACGACGTAGTCGCGGGTCGCCTGGCGACGGATCTTGGCCAGCACCTTGCGGCCCTGACGCCGGAACTCGCCGCGGTCCTTGCGGCCCTTGACGACCTTGCCGATCTCCAGGTCGTAGGCCGCGATCCCGTACTCGAAGATGAGCATGTTGACGAGGTTGAACAGCGGCTGGGCGAGGAAGACGGGGTGCCAGCGTTGGTCCTCGTCGACGCGCATGATCCCGTAGCCGAGGTCGTTGTCCCGGCCCAGCACGTTGGTGAAGGTGTGGTGGATCTCGTTGTGCGAGTGCTTCCACAGCTCGGCCGGTGAGGCGTGGTCCCACTCCCACTCCGTGGAGTGGATCTTGGGGTCACGCATCCAGTCCCACTGGCCGTGCATGACGTTGTGGCCGATCTCCATGTTCTCCAGGATCTTGGCCACGCTCAGGCCCACCGTGCCGGCCAGCCACGCCGGCGGGAACAGCGACGCGAGCAGCACGAGACGGCTGACCAGCTCCATGCTGCGCTGCACCTCGATGACCTTGCGGATGTAGGCGGCGTCGTCGGCACCGCGGCTGTCCATCACGCGGGTGCGGATGGCGTCGAGCTCGCGGCCGAGCTGTTCGATGTCCGCCTCGCTGAGGTGGGCGATCGGGTCGTGGGGCTTGTTCTGCAGTGCGGTCATGTCGGGCTCCAGGGGGAGTCGGAGTGCGGGAGGTCGGGGTGCGAGGAGTCGCGGTGCGGGAGGTGTGCGGGTCCGTCGTGGACCGAGGAGGCGCTGCCGGTGGTCCCGCGTCGCGCTAGAGGTCGAGCTCGCAGGCGGCGGCCGCGGTGTTGATGCAGGTCTGCACGCGCACGTCGTCACCGGCGGCAGCCACCGTGACCTCGCCGGTGCGCAGGTCGCGGACGGCGCCGCTGCGCAGCGGCACCACGCAGCCGAAGCAGATGCCCATACGGCAGCCCGACGGCATCAGCTCGCCGGCGTCCTCACCGGCGTCCAACAGCGAGGTGGCGCCGTCGGTCTCGACCTCGCGGCCGGTGCCCAGGAAGGTGACCGTGCCGCCGTCGCCCGCCTCGATGATCACCGGGCGGAAGCGTTCGACGTGCAGCTGCTCGAGCAGGCCGTCCGCGGCGAAGTGCTCCTCGAGCGCGTCCAGCAGCCCGGCGGGGCCGCAGGCCCACGTCTCGCGCTGGGTGAGGTCGGGGACCAGCCCGGCCAGCTGCGCGGCATCGAGCCGACCATCGGTCGCGGTGTGGCGCTCGATCAGTCGGATGTGCCCGGCGGCGGCCATCGCACGCAGCTCGTCACCGGCGATGACGTCGCGTGCGGTCGGGGAGCTGTGGACCACGACCACGTCGTCGAGCACGTCGAGGTGGCTGCGCAGCATCCCGAGCACCGGGGTCAGGCCGCTGCCGGCGGTGACGAACAGCACCTGCCGCGGCGGAGTCGGAGGCAGGGTGAACTCGCCGGTCGCCGGTTCGAGGTGCACGAGCTGCCCGGGTCGCGCGTCGTGCACGAGGTGGCCGCTGACGAGCCCGTCCGCGATCGCGGTGACGGTGATGGTGATCGTGCGGTCGCTGGCGCCGGGTCGGGAGGTCAGCGAGTAGGCGCGCCAGTGGCGCACCCCGTCGACGTCGACACCGATGCGCAGGTACTGGCCGGGGACGTGGCGCTGCCAGCCGGGACCGGGCTGCAGCACGATCGTCGCCACGCCCGGGGTCTCCGGGCGGACCTCGACGATCCGGGCCCGCAGCGCGGTGCGTGAGCGCAGCGGGTCGAGCAGATCCAGGTAGTCAGCGGGGACCAGTGGGGTCGCCGCTGCTCCGGCCAGGGCCTGCAGCCCGGTGCGGAGACGGACGGTCGTGGGAGCGAGGGAGGTGAACATGACCCCATCGTGTCAGCTCCAGAGCGCAGTATCCTGTGCGTCGAGGGTGGGGTTCGCCCCCTCGACTGTTCCGAGGAGACAACCATGACCGTCCCGGCGCGGCTGGAGGTCGAGGGCGAGGCGCTGTTCGCCCCGGAGGTCGTCGCGGCGCTGCGCACGCAGTTGTCCTCGGCGGCCGGGTCGGCCCTGACGGCCGTCACCGACGAGGTGCCGGAGTACGCCCGCACGCTGCGCGGCGACATCGCCAGCGACATCGAGCGGGCCATCGCGGCCGCGCTCGAGACGTTCCTGCGGCTGTTGGCCCCGGACGCGCAGGAGCCCGGTGCGGCACCGCTGGACGCGGCGCGGCGTGGTGCGTACGAGCTCGGTCGCGGTGAGGCGCGGGCGGATCGCACCGCCGACGCGCTGCTGGCGGCCTACCGGATCGGGGCCCGGGTGTCGTGGCGGGTCCTGTCGTCGACCGCGGTCGAGCACGGTACGCCCGCGCCGATCGTCGCGCGGTTCGCGGAGCTGGTCTTCGCCTACATCGACGAGCTGTCCGCCGCCAGCGTCGCCGGACACGCGGACGAGATCGCGGCGTCCGGGCGGCTGCAGCAGCAGCGCCGGGATCTGCTCGGACGCACCCTGGTGGCCGGCGCCCCGACGGCCACGCTCGTCGAGCTCGCGGACCAGGCGGCCTGGCCCCTGCCCGACACGTTGACGGCCGTGCTGATCCCCGCCGCCCGCGTCCACGACACCCTGCCGCACCTGGAGGCGACGACCCTGCACGTGCCGGCGGACGCGGCCGGGCCCCACGCGGTGGGTACCGACGCCCCCGACACCCCCGTCGACACCCACACCGACGAGGTGGCGGGCGACGGGCCCCCACCGGGCCCCGCCGAGGCGCCCAGCGTGCTGCTGGTGGCGGACGTGGTCCGCACCCGCCCCTACCTGCGGCGCATCCTCGAGGGCCGTGGCGCCGTGATCGGGCCGGTCCGCCCGTGGACGAGGGTCGGCGAGTCCGTCGAGGTCGCCACCCGTGCACGCCGGCTGCTGGGCCACGACGGTGGCGAGGTGGTGGACGTCACCGACCACCTGGCCGAGCTGGTCGTGAGCGCCGACCCGGCGTCGCTGCAGGACCTGCGCGACGGGGTCCTCGCGCCGCTCGACGGACTGGCGCCGGGCACGGCGGACCGGTTGCGCGAGACGTTGCGTGCCTGGCTGCTCCACCTCGGCCGGCGCAGCGAGGTCGCCGAGGCGCTGCACGTACACCCCCAGACGGTCCGGTACCGGATGAACCAGGTCCGCGAGCGGTACGGCGACCGGCTCGACGACCCGGCCACGGTCCAGGCACTGACAATCGCGCTGGCCCGGCGGGACTGACGCGGCGTACCGGTGGCGCCCTACGCTCGTGCCCATGGCCGAGATGATGATGCGTGACCAGAGCCGTGCCGGGCACGTGCTCGGGGGCACCCTGGTCACCGACCTGCCCGCCGAGGTGCGCATCCGTGACGTGGTCCGGGCCCGCATCCGAGGCGAGGTGGCGGCCTACAACGCCGATCCCGGTCCGGTGTTCCGCGGGCTCGTGCAGCCCGCGGACGCGGTCCGCCACCGTGACGGGTTCCGCATGCGCGAGCCCCGCCCGCTCGACGCGGAGCTGCTCATCGCGGCCGCGGAGGAAGCGACCGGTCTCGGGCTGTTGCGGCTCCGGCTCGACGACCGGCCGGTGGGCCTCGACGAACTGATCACCCCGGCCGACCACGACGAGCTCGTCGCCGTGCTGGAGCGTTCGGTCGTCGCCAGCGCTTCCTGACCGCCGCGGCGACGGACCGCCTCGCGTGCACCGCCTGCGCGTGGCCGGCGTCGCGGGCCATCGCCGGGCTCGGCTTCGACATCCGCGTCCGGTCGGGCATCATCGGCCCGATGCCGACTCGACGACCCGATCCCGCGCCGCCCGCCCCCTCGGCGGCGCGGCTCCAGGTCGCCCTCGGCGGGGCGCTCGGCGCCAGCCTCCGGGTGGCCGCGATCCTCGCGGTCGGGGCCGCCGGGGGCCCGCGGGCCTGGGCGGTGCTGTCGGCCAACCTCGCCGGTGCGCTGCTGCTGGGGGTGGTGGTGGGCCGCGCGACCCGCTCGGCGCGTCTCGCACGCTTCAGCCCGCTGCTCGGTGCCGGGCTCGCGGGGGCGTTGACCTCCTTCTCCTCGCTCGTGGTGGATCTCGCGCAGCTCGGCATCGCCCAGCCGGCGGTGGCTGTGACCTACGCGGTCGTCAGCCTGCTCGGCGGGACGTTGCTGGCGTACGTGGGCCTGCGCAGGGGGCGCCGGTGAACGGTCTGGTGCTGATCGTCCTCGGTGTGCCAGTGGCCGGCGCGTGCGGATCGCTGGTGCGCAACGAGGTCACGCTGCGCGCCGGCCGGCGCTGGACGGCCGGGCGGGCGATCGCGACGGCGGTGGTGAACCTGGTCGGCAGCGCCGTCATGGCGACGCTCGTCGGGCTCAACCTCGCCGGACGGGTGCCCGACGAGCTCGTGGTCGTCCTGGGCTTCGGGTTCGCGGGTTCGTTGACCACCTTCTCCACGTGGGTCGTCGAGGCGGTCCGTGCCGGCACCGACGGCGAGCGCCCCTGGCCGTTGATCGGCGGGGTCGAGCTCCTCGGGCAGCTGCTGCTCGGCGTCGGCGTCGCAGCGCTGGTGTTGGCGCTGCTCCGGTAGGCACCGGAGCGACGACCCGGCTCGCGATCGCCCGGTGTGCGCTGGTGCCGTACGGCCCTGGTGCACCGGACGACGGTGTGGCCTACTCCGGTGAGGCCTCGCCACTCGAGCGGTGTCCGACCGACCCCGGAGAGGCGGTCGAGCACCTGTGGACGTCCCAGGCAGCGCAGACCAGCTCCAACGTCTACCCAAGTCCCCGACCGGCATCAGCGGCTTCGACGAGTTGACCGGTGGCGGCCTGCCGCAGGGCCGCCCGACGTTGGTGTGCGGTCCGGCCGGGTGCGGCAAGACGCTGTTCGCCATGGAGTTCCTCGTCCGGGGCATCACGGAGTTCGACGAGCCGGGGGTGTTCATCGCCTTCGAGGAGTCCGAGGGCGACCTCGTGGTCAACGTCGCGTCGCTCGGTTTCGACCTGCCGCGGCTCCAGGAAGAGGGCGTGCTCGTCCTCGACCACATCACCGTCGCCCCGGCGGAGACCGAGGAGACCGGGGACTGGGGGCTCGACGGGCTCCTGCTGCGTCTCGGGGCCGCCATCGACGAGGTCGGGGCCCGGCGCATCGTCATCGACACGCTCGAGACCCTGTTCAGCGGCTTCGCCGACAGCGCACGGTTGCGGGTGGAGTTGCGTCGTCTCTTCGCCTGGCTGAAGGACCGGGGCGTCACCGCGGTCATCACCGCGGAGCGCGGCGACGGGACCCTGACGCGACACGGCATCGAGGAGTACGTCTCCGATTGCGTCGTCGTGTTGGACCACCGGGTCACCGACCAGAACTCCATCCGCCGGCTGCGGGTCCTGAAGTACCGCGGATCGCTGCACGGCACCAACGAGTACCCGTTCCTGATCAGCGAGTCCGGCCTGTCGGTCATGCCGATCACCTCGCTGGGCCTGCAGCACACGGTCTCCGACGAGCGCATGTCCACCGGCGTGCCGCGCCTGGACCTCATGCTGGGTGACGGCGGTTTCTACCGCGGCAGCACCGTGCTGATCAGCGGCACCGCGGGGACGGGGAAGTCCACCTTGGCGGCGCAGTTCTGCGACGCCACCTGCAGCCGCGGGGAGCGGGCGGTGTACTTCGCCTTCGAGGAGTCGGCGGCCGAGATCCTGCGCAACATGGCCACCGTCGGCATCGACCTGCATCGCTGGGTCGACGCGGGGCTGCTCGAGTTCCGGTGCTTCCGCCCGAGCCTGCTCGGACTCGAAGCGCACCTGTTCGCGATGCAGCGAGCCGTGACGGAGTTCGATCCGGCCGTGGTCGTCATGGACCCCGTCTCCGATTTCCTGCGTGTCGGCACGGGCGCGGACGTCGCCGCGATGCTGACCCGACAGGTCGACTTCCTGAAGTCGCGCGGGGTGACCGCCCTGTTCACCCGTCTCAGCTCCGACACCGACCCCGCCAACGCCGAGCAGCAGCTGACCTCGCTGGTGGACACGTGGCTGCTGGTCAAGCACCAGGAGGGCAACGGTGAGCACAACCGCCTGCTGTACGTGCGCAAGTCGCGGGGGATGGCCCACTCGAACCAGATACGTGAGTTCCTGCTCACCGCGCAGGGCATCGAACTGGCCGACGTCTACGTCGGCCCGCAGGGCGTGCTGACCGGCTCCGCCCGCCAGGCGCAGGAGGCCGCGGAGCGCGCGGACGGCACCGCACGGCTCGAGGACCTCGCCCAACGCGCCGTGGAACTCGAACGTCACCGCGAGGCGGTGCAGCAGCAGACCGCCCGGCTCTGGCGCGACTTCGACGACGAGGCCGCGATCGTCGCGCGGCTGCGCAGCGAGGGTGACACCGGCGACGAGGACCGCGCCGACCAGCGCGCGGCGCAGGGGCTGCTGCGCGGGGCCGCCACCCCGGTCAGCGACGCACCTGCGACGGCCCCCGCCCCCGCGTCGCCCGCCCCCGACCCGGGCCCCGCCGCACCGGTGACCCCGTGACGGGTCCGGCGGATCGCCCGCCAGCCGTCGACACCGCACCGGACGCGGTGCCCGACCCCGGGGGCGACGCGGCCGACGACGCCGACTTCTGGCACCTCCGCCTCTACGTCGCGGGACAGTCGCCACGCTCGCTGAGCGCGTACTCCAACCTCAGCGCCCTGTGCGAGCAGCACCTCGCCGGCCGGTACGCCATCGAGGTCATCGACCTCGAGCAGCAGCCGTCGCTGGCCCGCACCGACGACATCCTGGCGGTGCCGACGCTGGTGCGGCGCCTGCCCGCACCGCTGCGCCGCATCATCGGGGACCTGTCCGACGCCGACCGTGTCCGGATCGGTCTGCGCCTGCAGCCGCCGGCATCCGGATGACCTGCGACCACGACGAGGTCCTCGACTCGTTCGAGCGTGCGGCGGCCGCGGCCGCGGCGGGGCCGGTCACCTACGTGATGACCCTGTACGTGGCTGGTGCCTCCGGCCGTTCGGCCCAGGCGATCACCAACGCGCAGGCCCTGTGCGACACCCACCTCGCCGGTCGCCACGAGTTGGCGATCGTCGATCTGCTCGACGACCGCGGCGCCGTCCGGGACAGCCGGGTGCTGGCGGCCCCCACCCTGGTGGTGCACCAGCCGCCCCCGACCCGGCAGTTCGTCGGCGACCTGTCCGAGCCGCGCCGGGTGCTCGACGCGTTGGGCATCCCCCCGGCCACCTCGCCCCAGCCGGACGGGTGATGGTGTCCGCCGAGGAGACCGCTGCCTCGCCACCCACCCTGGCCGACGCACTGGCGCGCCTGGCCCTGGCCGAGGACACGCTGCGCGCCATCGGCGCCGGCGAGGTCGACGCGTTCGTCGTGGACGACGGCACGCACGACACCATGCTGTTCAGCCTGTCGACCGCCGACCGGCCGTACCGGCTGTTCGTGGAGAGCATGCGCGACGGGGCCGCGACCCTGTCGTCCAGCGGGATCATCCTCTACGCCAACGACCGTCTGGCCGAGATGCTGGCCTGTACCCGCCAGAGCATCGTGGGATCCGCGCTCGCCGATCACCTCGCCGGTGACCTGCCGGCCGCCGTCACCCGCCCGCAGGCCGGGGTCTGGCCGCGCGCGGTCGTGGAGGCGACCCTGTTGGACGAGCGCGGTGTCCACGTCCCGGTCCTCATCGGCAGCGCGCCCCTCGACCTCGAACGGGACGGGCTCACCTGCCTGACGTTCACCGATCTGACCGCGCAGAAGGCCCAGGACCGGGAGATCGCGCGGCTGAGCGTGGCCCAGGAGCTGCGCATGGCGGAGCTGCAGGCGGCCCACGAGGCCCTGACGGTCCAGGCCACCCACGATGCGCTGACAGGGCTACCCAACCGCGGGCTGCTCGTCGACCGCATCGACCAGGCGCTCGCGCAGGCGCGGCGGTCGGGGGTGTGCACCGCGGTGTACTTCGTCGACCTGGACGGGTTCAAGCGGGTCAACGACACGATGGGGCACGCCGCCGGGGACCTGGTGCTGCAGTCGGTGGCCCGGCGGCTCAGCGCCGCGTTGCGCCCCGGGGACACGGTGGCCCGTATCGGTGGGGACGAGTTCGTGGTGCTGACCCCCGGACTGGCCGGGCCTGAGCGGGCGACGACCGTCAGCGACCGGCTGATGGTCGAACTGGCGCGGATGTCCGACGAGAGCCCGCAACCCATCGCCGCGAGCATCGGGGTGAGCACGTCGGTGGCCGGCCGGGACGACGCCGAGGTGCTGCTCCACGAGGCCGACCGGGCCATGTACGAGGCGAAGTCGCTCGGCGGCACCCGCGTGGCGCTGTTCGACCCGGCGTTCACCCTGCTGACCGACCAGCGGACCGACACGCAGGGGATGATCGAGGCCGCCCTCGACGATGGCCGACTCATCGCCCACTACCAGCCGATCATCGACCTGCCCGGCGGTGCCGTCGCCGGGTACGAGGCGTTGGCCCGCATCCGGACCGTCGGCGGGGACATCCTGCCCCCGTCCGCGTTCATCGACGTCGCCGAGTCCAGCGGCCAGATCACGCCGCTGGGGGCGCAGATGCTCCACCTCGCCTGTGTCGAGGCCGACCGCTGGGGCGCGCTGGTGCCGGGGCCGGGCCCCATCGTGGCCGTCAACCTCTCGGGCCGGCAGTTCGAGGGAGGCAGCATGCACACCGTCGTGGCCGAGGCGCTGGCGGCGAGCGGGCTGCCACCCTCGCGGCTGCACCTGGAGCTGACCGAGACCGCGATCATCGATCTGCACCCGGACAACCTGATCCAGCTGGAGGCCATCGCCGAGATGGGTGTGCAGATCGGGCTCGACGACTTCGGGACCGGCTACGCCTCGTTGAGCCACCTGCGGCGCCTGCCCCTGAGCTTCGTCAAGATCGACCAGTCGTTCGTGCAGGGCATCGGCCTCAGCCGGGAGGACGAGCAGATCGTGCTCGCCGTCGTGGATCTCGCGGCCAACCTGGAGATGCGCTCGATCGCGGAGGGGGTCCAGACCCCCCGGCAGCTCGAGCGCCTCACCGAGATGGGCTGCGACCAGGCGCAGGGCTACCTCATCGCCCGCCCGATGCCCGCCGGGGACCTGCCCCGACCACCGACGCATCGTGCCGGCATCGCCACCTGAGCGGTTCCCCGTGACGGGTCGGCCCGGTCAGCGGGTGACCACGACCAAGATCGTCTGCTCGGGGTGGTCGCGCGCCAGCGATTCGAGCTGGGCGCTGATGCTGCCGGCCGCGTGGAGCACGATGAGATCGCCGGGTCCCGCGGTCGTCGCGATCGCCTCGATGGTGCTGGCTCGGGTCGTGAGCAGCTCCAGGGCGCTGGTCGAGGGGTCGGCCGGCTCGGACACGCTGGTCTCCGCGCCGACCGGGATGACCTCGGTCCGGAGGCGGGTCGCCACGCGTTCGGCGATGGTGCGCATGAGCTCGAGCTTGCCCGCGGCGTCCCGCTGTCCGGCGGGTGGGGGAACCAGGATGACCCGCCGTGGTCGATCGTGGTCGCCGGGGCGACACAGGATGACGGGGATGTCGACCGCCTCGAGCAGACGGTCGGTGATGCTGCCGAAGAAGTGCTCACGTCGACTGGCGTAGCCCTTCCACCCCATGAGGATGCCGGAGGCGCCCTGTTCGATGACCTCGTGGACGATGCCATCGGTGGTCGAGTCGTCGATCCGGATGCGGCTGGAGGCGTCGACCCCGCCCCGCAACGCCGCCGCCTCGCTCTCCAGCAGGACGGCACGGTGCTCGTCGAACTCCTCACGGGGCACGTGACGTCCGAGCACGTTGATGGCCGTCACACGCCCGGAGTCGGCCGAGGCGATGGCCGCGGCGAGTTCGGTCAGGGGCCCGGCGGTCGCGGGGTTGGCGACGGGGACCACGATGTTCGTGCCCAGTGACCGGGTCGTGCGCGGACGCGGGAGCCGGGGCGCGAAGCGATCGGCGAGGAACGTCGAGGTGAAGCAGGTGGCCATGATGACGATGACGACCGCGTCGACGACCTCCTGGCCGAAGAGACCGACCTGGAAGCCCACGAAGATGGCTGCCAGGGTGGCGGCGGCCTCGGCTGCGGTGAGCGAGTACATCGCGCCGACCTCGTCGCGGGAGTAACGGCGCAGCTTGCCGAAGGTCACGACGGCCAGGAACTTCCCGCCGAGGGACTGCAACGTGAAGGTGATGGCCAGCAGCACGACGGTCGTGCCGCTGAACAGCGACATCGGGTCGATGATCATCCCGACCGAGAGCAGGAAGATCGGGATCAACAGCGCGTCGCCGAGGAACACGAGGCGTTCGCCGAGCACCCCCTTCTTCGGTACGTGCTCGTTCAGCCCCAGTCCGGCGAAGAACGCGCCGACGATGGGTTCGAGCTGCACCAGTGACGCCAGTGCGGATGCGGCGAACAGCATGGCGAGCACGTAGAGCACCTGCGCCAGGCGGCTGCCACCGAGCCCCGCGAAGAACCAGCGTGTCAGGCGCGGCAGGCCCCACACGGTCGCGCCCGCCAGGACGAGCAGCCCGCCGACCAGGACGATCCAGGACTCCGGTCCGGTCCCGCCGACCTCGAGCGCCACCACGACCGCGAGCACGACCAGGGCGGAGACGTTGGTGATCATCGTGGCGCCGATGGCGGTGGCCACGGCGCGGTTCTGGACGATCCCGAGCCGCTGGTAGACCGGGTAGACGACCAGCGTGTGCGACGACCAGCAGGAGGCGATGAGCACCGCGGCGAGCGCCCCGAACCCCCACAGCAGCAGCGCCCCGGTCCCCACGATGAGCGGGAAGGCGAAGGTCAGCACGCCGAACAGGATCGTGTCCGCCCGTCGCTCACCGAACGCCGCACGCAGGTCCAGTTCGAGGCCCGCCATGAACATCAGGAACAGCAGTCCGGCGCCACCCAGGATCTCCACGAACCCGTCCCGTTCGACGAGGCCGAGCACGTTGGGCCCCACGATGATCCCGGCCACGATCAGCCCCAGGATCCCGGGGAGTCGGGCCCGCTGCGCGAGCACCGGCGCGAGCAGCACCGCGGTGATCAGCACGACGAAGACGAACTCGGCCCCCTGCAGGGGCAGACTCGGCAGCTCCACGGGATGCTCCTGTCGGTCGAGCGTCGGCGTCGGAGGGGCAGGCGGACGAGCGGTGCGTCCGCGTCGATCCGACGATCAGGACGGGTCGGGGGAGTAGAGGTCGGCGGCGCTCGACAGCAGCGCGCGACGCTCCGCCGCGTGTGGTCCGTGGCAGACCGCCAGCACCACGTCGCCGAGCGGCGCGGTCTGCCGCAGCGCCAGCTCGATCGCCTCCGCGGCAGGCGCCACCGGGCTGACGATCAGCTGGGACGGGTCCGCGGACGCGCGTTCCGTGGTCGGCACACACACCACCGGGAGCCGATGCTGCGCGCCCAGGCGCTCCGCGACGTCGGTCGCGAGCCGGAGCGATGCCCGCAGGCCCTGGTCGGTCGATGTACCGGGGACGCGGAGCACGATGCGTCGCCACTGGTAGCCCTGCAGCCGCGCCAGCAGCAGCGGACAGGGGACCTCGGCGACCGCGTCGGCGACCGCCGGATCCGGGTGGTCGTCCGCACCGAGTCGGGGCCACCCGAGCAACAGCAGGCTGGCGTCGCGTTCGACGGTCTCGTGGAGGATGCCGGCGGCGGTCGAGGTGTCCACCCGCAGCCGACCCTGCGCACGCAGACCACCCTCGACGGCCACCGCCTCGCAGCGCTGGATCGCCTCGCGGGACAGCGACCGCACGTCGTCGGCGTCGGCGTCGGCAGGACCGATGACCGTCAGGGCCGCCACGTGCCCGGCATCCGGCCGCGCGAGCGCGGATGCGACCTCGCCGAGGCTCTCACCGGATGCCGGGTGGGACACGGCGACGAGGACGCGCTCGCCGATGCCGAGAGCCGTACGTGTCCGACCGCCGCGCGGACCGGGTCCTCGGGTCGCCCAGGATCGGGCGCCCGCGCCCACCAGCAGCAGGAGCCCGAGCGCCACCACGATCTCGATCATCTTCGCGCCGTCCCGGAGGAGGACACGAGCGTGGCGCAGGTGGGCCGCGAGCCCCTACCGGCCACCGGCGAGATCGGACTACCCCTGCAGCGGTAGTCCGTCCGGAGGGGCGACCAGGCCGAGGCGCATCGCCTCGACGACCGCCTCGAGCCGACTGGACGCGCCGAGCTTCGCGCGGGCGTTCTTCAGGTGCGTCTCGACCGTGGTCGGGCTGATGTGCAGCTCCGCGGCGAGGTCGCTGACCGATCGCCCCTGCGCGAGGCCGGCCAGGACCTCCAGTTCGCGGGCGCTCAAGCTCTCCCGCACGAGGCGGGCCTGCCAGTTGCCCTCACGGACCCGGCCGAGGTTGCTCAGCAGGTCGCCGACCATCTCGGCCGGCAGGAGGTTCTCCCCCGCGGCGACCCGCCGGACGGCGTCGAGCAGCACCGGCATCTCGATGGACTTGTGCAGCAGTCCGGCGACGCCCGCCTCGACCACGCGGGCGAGCTCCAGTCGGTCGCGTAGCGCGGTCAACACCAGGAACCGCGTCGCCGGGTTGGCGGCACGCATCGCGGCCACCGCCTCGATCCCGCTGCCACCGGGGAGGTCGAGGTCGAGCACGGCGACGTCCGGGGTGGTCCTGGCGGCCGCGGGACCGGCTGCATCACCGCGGGTGACGACGTCGACGACCTCCATGTCCGGCTCGAGATCGATGACGGCGCGCAGGGCCTGGGCGAACGTCAGGTGGTCCTCGACCAGTAGCACGCGGATCACGTGGCCCTCCGGAGGGTGACGACGACGGCGGTCCCGCGGCCCTCGGGGCCGGGGAGGAGTTGCAGGTCCCCGTCGTGCGCTTCGGCGATCCGGGCGGCGAGGTAGAGCCCGAGTCCCGTCCCGGGTTCGTCGGTGACGTCCGAGCCGCGGGCGTAGCGTCGCAGCACGCGGTCGCGGTCGTCGGGGGCGATCCCCGGACCCTGATCCACGACCGTGACCTTGTAGCGGTCGCCGGCGTGGCGGCCCACGACCCGCACCGGCGTCCCCGGCGGGGAGTAGCGGACCGCGTTCCCGATCAGGTTGCGCAGCAGCTGCCCGAGCCGGACGGGGTCGGCCATGATCCGGTCGTCCTCGGCGTCGAGGTCCACGGGGCTGCGCCCGGGCAGGCCGTCCGCGAACACCTGGACCTCCTGGAGCAGGGGTCGCACGGCGACGGCACGCAGCCGGCAGATCGGTCCGGCCCCATCGATGTCACGCAACTCCTCCACGCGTTCGATCAGCTCCGCGAGTCGCTGCGACTCCGAGCGCAGCCCGTCGAGTGCGAGGTCCCGTTGGTCCTGGCTCGCGCCCGGCGAGCCGAGCACGTGCGTGAAGGCGCGCAGCGATGCGACCGGCGTGGCCATCTCGTGGGAGACGACCGCGCGGAAGTCCTCCTCGCGCTCGGTGAGCCGCTGCTGGCGGGACAGCAGCGCGCTCTGCAGCTGGAGGTCCTCCGCCTGTTGCTGTGCGGTCCTGGAGCGGGCGAGGTAGAGGTGGCGCAACTGCGCGACCGCACCTCCGGCCAGCAGCAGCCACGCGCTCGAACGGAACAGGTCCATCGTGGTGACGCGCGGGCCGAGGAACGCCGGGGCCAGGAGGCCGTGGATCTGGGCGAACACCTGGACCGCCATGGCGACGGACAGCCACGCGTAGAGCGGGATCCCGCTGCGCCGGTGCAGACGCGCCGCGAGCCACCCGCCGATCCCGAACATGATCGCCGGGACGAGCAGCAGGGTGGCCAACAGCGCGGGATCCTCGACGACCGTCCGGCTGTCGGCCCCCTGCCCCACCAACGCGACCGGGACGGGGAGGCGGTCCCCGCCGGCGAGGATCAGCAGCTCGACGATGCTGAGGACCACGAAGGCGCCGACGAGGGTCCGGACCAGACCGCCACGTGGCCGTTGGAACCCCGCGGCGACCATCAGCCCGCCGGCGACGAACCGCGACGCCGCCCACGGGTAGAAGGCCAGACCCTGGTCGACCTCGGGACGCACGTCGAACAGGGCCGGCAGGGTGGAGAACGTGACGTTGGTGACCGCCAGGACGAGCAACGCGGCGATGAAGGCGTCGCGGGCCGGTCCGAGGTCGTCGCGTTCGGTGAGCGCGAGCACGAGCGCGGCGAGCAGGGCGAGGAACAGCCCGGAGACCTCGACCACGAGCCGGAGCTCGGGATCGAACCGTCCGTCTGCCGCGCCCGGGACGGACACGACGAGGAGCGTCGCCGCGATCCCCGCTGCCAGGACGACCGCGTGCACCGCCCGGAGCGGGCGTCTGGACCTGCCGTCGGTCACCGCCCGTCCTCCGTCCTCGCGGAACGGTACTGGGGTCCGCTCGCCATCGGACGTCCGCCGGTGCCGGCCCGCGTCGGTCACTCGACGTGGGGGTGGACGGGCACGTCCTCGGCGACCGTGGGTGGGGCCAGCCGCCCACGTGCGCGCCGCGTCGGTTCCCGCTGGTCGGCGCGCGGCACGACCTCGTCGCCGTTGACGGTGGCGGAGTTGTCCAGTGCGACGATCAGCGACGCACCCTCCGGCGCGGCCAGGGCGACGCGAGCGGCGACGGCGCGCAGGCTCGGGCGATCACCGATGCTCGGGACGATCAGCAGATCACCGGGTCGGGCGAGGTCCTTGACCGCGACCGCACGCCGCCGCGGGTCGTGCTGGATGGGCACGTCGAGTCGTGCGCCGACGCGTTCGTCCACCGACCGGTCCTGTCGGTTGGTGACCACCTCGATGCTCACCCCACGCTCACGCCCGAGCACCTTCGCGGTCGTGGCAGCGAGATCCATGGCGGGCGCCCCGGCCGGGGTGGTGACGCTCTCGTCCACCACCATCAGGATGCGTTCCACGGGAGCACCGGCGTCGTGGACGACCAGGGTGGGCACCGCCGTGCTCGACAGCACGTCGTCGATGATCCCCCCGAAGACCGCGTCACGTCGGCTGGTCTCGCCGGTCCACCCCATCACGAGCAGCGAACCCCGTTGTTCCACCACCGTGTGGGCGACCCCGGCGGCTGGCGTGGAATCGATCCGCAGGACCGGTCGCGCCTCGGCGCCGGCGGACTGTGCCACCTCGGTGACCTCGCCCTCGAGGTCGCGGGCCGCATCGAGCTGCGCCCGTTCCGATGCCGACGGCACGACCATCACGGGCACGACGAGGCCGCCGTCGGCGCGTGCGAACGACGTCGCGATCCGCATCAACTGCGGGGCGGTGCGCGGGTTCGCGAGCGGCACGATGACGACGTCGCCGAGGTCGCGGTCGGTCTCGGGGCGCGGCAGCCGGGCCGCGTAGCGACTGGCGGCCGCGGGCGAGACCACGCAGGTCACGAGGATGACCATCATGACGGCGTTGACGGTGCTCTCGTCCAACAGCCCGACGCTCAGGCCCACGACGATGGCGGCGAGCGTCGCGGCGGCCTGGGCCGCCGACAGCGAGAACATCGCGCCGATCTCCGCGCCGTCGTAGCCCAGCACCTTCCCGGTGCCGAAGGCGGCCAGGAACTTCGACACCAGCGCGACCGTGGTGAACACCGCACCGACCAGCAGCGTGCGTGGTTCGGTGAGGACCTGCAGGTCGATCAGCATCCCCGTCGCGATGAGGAACAGGGGGATGAACAGGGTCGCGCCGAAGAAGTCGATGCGTTCCATCAGCGGCCCGCCGTTGGGCACGCTGCGGTTGAGGGCGAGACCGGCCAGGAACGCCCCGACGATCGCTTCGATCCCGATCAGTTCGAACAACGAGGCGACGGCGAACAACGAGACCAGCACGAACAGGAACCGCAGGGAGCGGTCCTGCCCCCACCCCGAGAAGAACCGGCGTGCCAGGCGCGGCAGCCCGGCGACCACGCCAGCGGTCACCACGGCGAGCGAGGGCAGCAGCGTCGCCCAGAACACGGGGGTGAGGTCCCCCTGGTGTGCCCGCGCGACCACCGCGAGGACCAGCAACGCGGCGGTGTCGGTGATGATCGTGGCACCGACGGAGGTGGCGACCGCGCGGTTCGCGACGGTCCCGACCCGTTGGAACACCGGGTAGGTGACCAGGGTGTGCGACGCCCAGCACGAGGCGAGCAACAGCGATGCCAACAGGTCGTAGCCGAGCGCCAAGGACGTCACCGTGCCGAGCGCCATCGGGGTGACGAAGGTCGCCGCGCCGAACCCGAGCGAGTCGCGCCGGTGGTCGATGAAGTCGTCGAGGTCGAGCTCCAGTCCTGCGACGAACATCAGGTAGAGCAGGCCCACGGTGCCGAGCGTCTCGACCACGCCGTCGCGTTCCAGCAGACCGAGCCCGGTGGGCCCGATGGCGAAGCCGACGAGCACGACCACCACGACCTCGGGCAGGCGGGCGCGGCGTGCCAGGATGGGTGCGAGCAGGATCGCCGCCGTGAGCACGACGAACACGAGGCCGGCGTCCTCGAAGGGCAGGCTCGGGAGATCGAAGGACACGGGCGGCTCCTGGTCAGTGCGCCGGCGACGAGGCCGCCGGGTCGTAGAGCCGCGTGGCGGACGCCAGCAGCGGGCGATGGTCCCGCGCCTGCGGGCCGTGGCACAGGGCGAGGACGAGGTCACCGAGCGGCTCGGCGTCCTCGAGTGCTCGGCGGACCGCGTCGTGGTCCGGCGCGACCGCGATCACCCGCAGTTCGGAAGCGCGTTCAGGGGTCGTGCCCGCATCCGACGCCCCGTCGACGACGGGGACGTCCTCGGCGCCACCGATCCGGGCGCCCAGGTCGGCCGCGAGGCGCATCGAGGCGCCCCACCCGGGGTCGGGGTCGGCATCGGCATCGGGGGCACCGCACAGCCGGACACGCTGCCACCGGTAGCCCTGGAGCCGCGCGATGACCAGCGGGGCTGGACTGTCCGAGACCGCTGTCATGATCCGCGAGCTGCGCCCGTCCTCGCCGGGTGCCGGCCACCCGAGGTCGGCGAGTCCCTCCGCCGAGGCCGGGTGGGCGACGGCGAGCAGGACCTGACGTCCGACGCCCGCGGACGTGGCCTGCGGATCGCGGTCGTGGGCCCCCCGCCGTCGGTGGACGACCAACGCGAGGACCACCGCGAGGGCGATGACGAGCGCGACGACTTCGGGCAAGGTCCGTCCCAGCGTGGGACTCAACAGCGTGAGGTGGCGGTCGCGGCCCTGCCTACCCGGTATCGGCGTGCCTGGACTACCCGGAATCGGGTAGGTCAGCTGCGGCTCGCCCGACGCAGGCGGTGCAGGGCGATGCTCGTGCGCAACAGGGCCGCGGGGGCCCGGACCGCGGCGGGCCGTGGGAGCGCGGCGATCCGGGGCGCGAGCGCCGGCAGGCGCCGCTGGCCGCCGACCTGGGCGGCGTGGGCGACGTGGAGGGCGGCCAGCGGATGGGTGTCCATCGCGCTGTGGCCGGTGTCGGGCAGCGTGACCGACACCGCGTCGGGCACCCCCGCCTCGATCTGGCGGGCGACGGCTGGCGGGCTACGCAGGTCGCGCTCGCCCCGCACGACCGTGACGGGCCAGCGCACGTCCGCCAGCGCCGCGACCAGATCGACCGGCTCGCCCGCGAACGGCTCGAACCGTGGCGCAGCCTCGACCATGGGCAGGTCGACGTCCAGCGGTTCGCCGTCCGGCACGGGCGCGAAGCCGAGCTCCCGGAAGGCGATCCGCCCGACGAGGTCGAACTCGCTCACCGGCGGTGCGTTCTCCGTGATCTCCTGGGTGGCCATCTCGGTGATGTGCGCCCAGAGCCGCTCGCCGCGTCCGTCGAGGCGTAACGCGAGCAGACGCTCCAGGGTGGCGGGGCCCCCGAACTCGTACACCGGCTGCACCACGGTGGTCGCGGTCGCGGGGTCGAGCCGTCCCTGGGCGATGCAGGCACGCAGCAGTTCGGCCGCGCGCCGGGTCTCGGACGTCTCCCCGTGCCACAGCAACGAGCGCAGGTGCGTCCGCCGGCGGTCGTGGTCACCCGCGCGCACCACCGGGGCATCCAGCACCATGGCGGCGATCCGTCCCGGATGGCGCGCACCGAACAACTGCGCCAGGTAGCTCCCGTACGAGGTGCCGTACACCACGACCTGCTCGATCCCGGCGTCGTCGAGCACCGCGGCGAGGTCGTCGGCTGCCTGCGTCAGGGTCATGGCTTCCGGCGGAAGGTCCCGGCCGTCCCCGGTGTGGCGGGAGAACCCCACGCCGCGGTGCTCGACCATCACCACGTCCAGCCCACGCCGCCGCGCCTCCTCGCGTAGGCGCACGAACGGCACGATCGATCCCAGTCCGGGACCGCCCGGCACCATGAGCACCGGGGGGCCCTCGCTGCGCTCGGCGTTCACCGCGCTGCGGACGTACGCCAGGTCGAAGCGGTCGCTCGAACCTGGCGTCACGGGTCGCCGACACTGCCGGACCCCGAGTCGCTCCGCCATCCTCGGATGCACGTCCACGTTCCCCCGTTCGGCGTCCACCGACGACGGTGAGGTGGTCCCCCCGCTGCGGTCGGTGGTTCGGACCCATGGCCTGTCTACCACGCCCCGCAGCGCCGTCGACGGCGACGGCGCCCGGGCGGCGGCGGGTCCGCCGGGTGAACGGTCGGGCCGCATCCGACCGCGTAGAGCGCACGGGACGCCACGAGTGGCGCTGACGCGGTAGCGTTCGCGCGTCGGCGGACACACCGGTGCGGTGCGTCCCTGGGGCAGTTGCGAGACGGGGCAGCGGGTGGCGACAGGGTCCGGGGCGACGGCGTGGTTCCGTCGGACGGTGACCGCGCGTGTCGCGGTCGGTGCGGCCGTGTTCGGGATGCTCGCCACGACGCTGGTGCTCGGGGAGCCCAGCCGTCCCGCCACCGCCGAGGTGGTCCGCCCCATCGTCACCGTGCAGGCGTTGTGCACCGCCCCGACGATCGTGGACGTGGCCGCCGGCGAGGCGACCCGCGCGTTGCGGGCGGTGGACGGGCTGCTCGGCGTGGACGACCCGGTCGTCCTCGAAGCCGCGCGTGAGGTCAGCATCACCGACACCCCGGTCGGGACGTTCTTCGTCCGGATCGAGGAGGGCGAGCTGCGGGTGTCGATCCTGCGCACGACGGGTCTGCCCACCCTGGCGCCGACCGGTCCGGACAGCCCGCCGCAGACCTTCCGTTCCTTCGGGCTGCCCGACGGGCTCGCGCAGCGGCCGGCGCGCATCGTGCCGGCCGACCACGGGGCCTACCTGGTGTTCCGCGGGGCCGACACCCGGGTCACCGCGATCCCCCTGGATGTGGGCACGCTGACCGCGGACGATGCGGAGCTCAGCGCCTCGCAGGCCCCCGAGGGCGTCACGCTGGATGCCCCGGCAGCGATCGCCGGCACCGCGGTCGCGCACGACGGCGTGCTGTGGGTCGCTGCCGACGACGGCACCGTGTGGACCTACGACGCCGCGGTCGATCCCGCCGAGCGGTGGGAGGAACTCGACCAGGGGCTGTCCGGTGGGGTGCTCGCCCGCGACGCCGACGCGGTCTACGGCGCCTTCGGGTCGGACGGGCAGCTGGAGATCCGTGCCTGGGCGAGCCCCGCCGCGGAGCCGCAGGTCCTGAACGTCGGGACCGGCGGTGTGGCGGTCGAGGCAGCCAGCGCGGACACCTCGCGTCGGCCCGGGTTCGTGCTGCGGTCCGGCGATGCCCCCGACCAGCTGGTGGTCGCCATGCCGCGCCGGGATCGGGTGGAGCTGACGACCACCTCGGGCGGGCACGCGGGCGACGTCGTCACCTCGGCGGTGTTGCACCCCGAGGCGACCGCGCTGCTCACCGACACCGGTGGCGAGCTGCGCTACCACGTCATCGACGAGGACGGGGAGCTCGCCGGCAGCATCGGCCGCCAGCCCGACGAGCCGGCCTGCATCGACGGGCCGGAGGCGTGGCCCGACCTGGCACAGGTGGTCCAGCCGCTGTCCGCCGGGTCGCTGATCCACCTGCACCAGCCCGCGTCGCAGTTCGACTGCGTCATCGACATGAGCGAGGGGCTCGACGACCTCGAGGGCAACTGCGCGCCCGGCGGTCCGTGGAGCGTCGACAAGGGCGCGGCGCCCGACAGCGACTTCACGGTGGAGATCGAGCAGGCCATCGAGGAGTTCCGCGACGAGCTCGAGGACCAGGAGTCCGACGAGCCCGAGGACCTCGACGACCCGAACGAGCCGGAACGCGATGACGCCGAGGACGGCTCGCCGGAGTCGATCGAGGACGAGTTCGCCGAGGCTGGCCTGGGCATCGCCGAGGTCGACGAGGACCTCACCGACGTCTGTGCCGAGGAGGAGGTCACCGCCGTGGTCGCCCCGACCCTCGAGGACCTCGAGGCACAGGGTGACCGGTCGGTGCGCGCGGAGTGGACCTGGTCGGGTGGGCGCTGCCTGCCGGACCGTTACCTCATCGATGTCTGCCTGGTCGCGAGCGACGGATCCGGCTGCTCGGAGGAGCGCACGGAGGAACTGGTCGACCGCGACGGGGGCAGCAACCGGTTGGCGACCACGGTCACCACCCGCCCCGGGCGCAGCTACCGGTTCGTGGTGACGGCGGTCAAACAGGGGGTGCGCTCGGATCCGAGCAACGCGATGACGATCTCCACGCCGCCCGCGACCCCGGCCGCGCCCGGCAACGTCTCCGCCAGCCTGTCGTCCTCCGGGGTGTGGAACATCAGCTGGGGGTCGTGCCTGGACGACCGCAGCTGCGAGCAGCGACCGGAGGCCTTCGAGGTCACCGTCGAGGGGTGCGACGGCGACAGCCTCAGCCGCCAGACCCACCGGTTGGGCGCGGGCGAGCGCAGCGTGAGCTACGACATCTCCGGCAACGGCTTCCAGGGCACGGACCTGCTCGGACGCAGCGTGCGGTTCACGGTGGCGGCCAGCGCCGCCGGGTTCACCTCCGAGCGGGTGCAGGCCGGCTCGTGCACGGAGTCGACCCGGCCGGGCCGCAACGTCGCCCGCGGGGACACCTCCGTGGCCGTGTCGCTGTCGGGTCGGACCACCTCGATGTCGCTGCAGGCCCCGTCGCGTAGCGCCGCGTTGACGCGGCTGTTCGGGACCTCGCGCTACGACGACGTCTCCGCCCGGCTGGTGCGCTCCAGCTCGAGCACCGGCGCCCGCAGCGTCGCGCTGGGCGGGTCGGCGAGCTTCGAGGTGGCCCGCTGCGAGCTGAGCGGGTGGACCGTGGAGCTCACCCCGCGTCGAGGTGGCTCCGCCCTGGAGCGGCACACGTCCAGGATCACCGGTGTGCCGGCCGCGTGTGACTGGGCGGTGACGGAGTTGACGCAGGCGGGCGCCACCGTCACGGGCGGCAACGCCGATGCCATCACCGCGCGGGTTTCGATCCCGGGTCTTGCGGATGATGTGCGCACCGACAAGGTCGACTCGGTCAGCGCCGAGGTGACCTGCCAGCGGTGGGACGGCTTGCCCTCGACTCCGACTGCCTCGGGCGCGTCGATTGATGGCAACAACGTCACCTTCACCGTCACCACACCGGCAGTCTTCGACATCGCAGGCGCGTGCACCATCGCACCGCGGCTGAGGGGCACGGACGGCACGACGGTGGTGCCCCGCAAGTCCAAACTGGATCTCACGCCGGTCAGGAATGGCGTCGTGGACCGCGTCGGTCCTCGCGTTGTCGAGGCATTGAAGGGGGCGCGAACCGGCGAGTACCGCGGCCAGGGCGCCGGGAATCGACGAGTTGTGATCACACACAACCGCAGTGGTCTCGGGTGTCGAGTTCCGAGCTCGGAGTCCGGGACTTCAGTCTGGGAGATCGAAGTGACCGGCGGTCGCGCTGTCGAGTGCAGCGAATCGTCGCACCGAATGGAGTATGGGCGGCAGGACCTCGACAACGGTCGCGCCAACATCACCTACGGACTCCGGTTGTCAGGCGGAAAGTCGTTCTCCGTCACCGAGGACACGAACATCTGCGCGATCCCCGGCGGTACAGCCCAGCTTCCGTGTGTGCCTGTTTGCGCGCTCAATCCGGACTTATCGGCCGACGACAAACTGTGTGTTACCTGTCCGTGGAACGACACGATCCTTCAAGGGGACAGCAAGTGCGTCGAGCCTGAGCCCGAGCCCGAGGAGCCTCCCGAAGAGCCGGAGGAGCCAGAGGAGCCGGAACCACCGGTAGAAGAGCCGCCGGAGTCCGAGCCGTGCGATCGGGATCCGGACCTGTCTGCGGATGACCCCGCGTGTGACGAGCCCGACGCGGTGGAGCCATGAGCGGCCCGGTGTCGTCAGGCCCGTGTCGCCTCCTGCCGCTGGCACCGTGGCCCGGCCCGCCGACCGGGCGGGACGTGCTCCCTCTCCGCCGTAGTTGACCTTCGCGTCGCCACCCGAACGTCCGCGCCCACCACCGCCAAGAGCCCGAACCGTCGGAGGATCCGTGCTCACCGAAGCCCAGCTCGCGACCGCCTCGTCCCAGTGCGACCAACTCGGTCGCGCGGTCGCGCAGGTCGTCCACGGCAAGGACGACGTCATCCGGTTGATGATCGTCGCGCTGCTCGCCGAGGGGCACGTCCTGATCGAGGACACCCCCGGCGTCGGCAAGACCACCCTGGCCCGGTCCATGGCCCAGGCGTTGCAGCTGCACATGGGGCGCGTGCAGTTCACCCCCGACCTGCTGCCGAGCGACATCACGGGCAACTCGGTCTACGACCAGAAGTCGGGGGAGTTCAACTTCCGGCCCGGGCCGGTGTTCAACAACATCGTGCTCGGTGACGAGATCAACCGCGCGTCGCCCAAGACCCAGTCGGCCATGCTCGAGGTGATGGAGGAACGCCAGGTCACCACCGACGGGATGAGCCGGCAGATGCGCCGGCCGTTCCTGGTCATCGCGACCCAGAACCCCATCGACATGGAGGGCACCTACGCGCTGCCGGAGGCGCAGCTCGACCGGTTCCTGATGAAGCTGCCGATCGGCTACCCGTCGAACGACGCGGAGATCCAGATGCTGCAGACGCAGCTCGCGGGTCGCACGCCGCCCTCGGTCCGTCCCGTGCTCACCGAGCTGGAGCTCAACGGGCTGCTCGACCTCGTCCCCGAGGTGGAGCTCTCCCCGGCGGTGGAGTCCTACATCGTCTCCGTGGTCGACCAGACCCGCCAGATGCCCGAGGTCCGCCTCGGTGCCTCCCCGCGTGGGTCGCTCGCGCTGGCCCGCGCCGGACGTTCGCTCGCGCTCAGCCTCGGGCAGGGCTACGTCACCCCGGAGCACATCCGGATCCTGTCGCCGTGGGTGCTCTCGCACCGCATCGTGCTGCGCCCGGAGGCGGAGCTCGCCAACCGCACCCAGCAGGACATCGTCGACCGCGCGCTGCAGAACGTGCCCGTCCCACGGGAACCCTGAGGTGTTCACCCGCCTCGGCTGGTCACTGCTCGCCACCTCGGTGGTGCTGATCGTCGCGGGGGTCGTGCTGTTCTGGCCGCCGCTGCTCGCGATGGGCACGGTCGGGGCGGTGGTGGTCGGGGTCGCTGCGCTGTACCTGATCCGACCCGCGGACCTGAGGATCGAGCGCCGCATCGCGCCGGACCGGGTCGCGAAGGGGGAGCTCGCCATCGCGCACCTCAACGTGCGCAACCGGTCCCGGCGGCTGTTCCCCGGCGAACTCGGTCGCCAGCCGATCGGTGACACCAGCATCGAGGTGGAGCTCCCGCGCCTGCGCCGCGCGGAGAGCGACCTGCGCACCGCCGTCCTGCCCACCGACCAGCGCGGGCGCCACGAGGTCGGGCCGGTCGTGCTCGAACGCACGGACCCGTTCCGGCTCGTGCAGGCGGAGCGCCGCTACGCCGGCACCGACGAGCTACTGGTGCTGCCCAAGATCCTGCCGTTCCGGGCGGTGCGCAGCACGCTGACGCGCAGCGTGGACGGGTCGACCGACGACACCAACCCCAACGGCACGATGGTGTTCCACCAGATGCGCGAGTACGTCCCCGGCGACGACGTCCGGCGCATCCACTGGCCCTCGACCGCGAAGGTCGCCCACACCGGGCAGCTGATCGTGCGCCAGGACATCGACGAGGCACAGCCCTACGTGGTGGTGCTCGTCGACCTGCGCCCGCAGGGCTACTCGCAGGCCACGTTCGAGCTGGCGGTCGACGCCGCGGCCTCGGTCGTGCACGCCGCGTCGCTCGGTCGCGCCCCCTTCGCGGTGCGCACCACCGGTGGGGTCGCGCTGGGCGGTCCGAGCAACCACGCGACCGCGCCGGCCATGGAGGCGCTCGCGCTGGCCGAGCCGACCCCGGAGGCCGACCTCGGTACGGATCTGCGGGCCATCCGGCGCCTGCCGGGCGGGGCCGCGCTGGTCGTGGTCACCGGCGTACCCGCCGACGGCGACATCCCCGCGATGACCGGGATGCGCGGCAAGTTCCAACGGGTGATGCTCCTGTCGGTGCTGCCCGAACCCCGCCCGCCGCAGGTCTACTCCGGGCTGACCCTGGTCCAGGGCGCCGACGAGGAGCAGCTCTCCTCGGCGTGGAACGTGGCGATCCGCCGATGAGCACCGACGTCCACGCACCCCCGAGCGCTCGGTCCACCCGTCGTCACGGTGGCGCCCGCCGCCCCGAGCACCGCGACGACTCGCCCTCGATCCTGACCCGGCTGGCGCCGGTGCTGCGGATCGGGCAGACGGTGGCCGTGCACCTGGTCGCGCTCGCGATGATCGCCGTGGCGATGCTGCCGTGGACGACCGTGCTGGAGGGACCCGCCCGGTGGGTGACCGTGCTCGGCGCGGTCGCCGGCGGGGCACTGATCGCCGTGGCCGCGCGGGTGCTGCGTCTACCGGCCGTCGTGGAGGCCGCCACCTCGGCGCTGTCGCTGCTCGTGTTCCTGCTGTTCGCGGTGGTCCGGGACCCGCTCGGGTTCGGGGCGATCGCCCGGGGCCTGCGCGACGGGCTGCCCCGGATCCTGTCGACGACCCTGCCGGTGCTGGACGTGAGCTGGATCGCGGTCCCCGGCGCGGTGATCGGTTGGGTCGCTGCGGCCAGCGTCCTGGCCGCGGTCGGGCGGCGCGGGCTGGTCGCCGCCCCGATCGGGATCGCGCTGCTCGTCTTCGCCGGCGGCTACGCGGCCACCCTGCAGGGCAGCGCCGCCGACCTGGTGGAACTCGCCCGTGGGGAGGCGCTGGGCCTGGTCGCCGCCGCCACGCTGCTGGTGCTGCTGCGCACCCGCCAGCGGGTCCCGGCGGGCCAGCAACTGCGGGTGGTCGGCCGCGTCGGGCTGGCGCTCGTCAGCGTCGGGGGCGGGGTCGCGCTCGCCTCGGTCCTGATCGACGTCGCCCCGTACCTGGCCGATGAACCCGTCGCGCCGCGGATCGTGGTCGAGGTCGACGAGCGGCAACCGACGAGCCCGTTGCTGGTCACCCGCGAGCTGCGCGGTGATGACGCGGAGCGCATCGTCGGTCGGGTCGACCGCGACGACGTGGCCTTCGTGCCCTTCGCCGTGCTCAGCCGCTACGACGGTCGGGTCTGGACCCTGACCCAGCCGGCGTTCCAGCCGACCGGGGGGACCGTGCCGGTGTCGATGCCGATCGGGGAGGGTGGCACGGCACGGTTCGTCGATGTCGACACGGATGCGACCGGCGGTTGGCTGCCCTTCGTCACCCGCCCGTTGCAGATCGCCGGGACCTCCGTGCTGCACAACGGCGGGGAGGCCCTGCAGCTGGCGGATGCGGCGCCGCAGGCCAGCTACGAGGTGCTGCTCGCCCAGCCCCCGGTCCTGCTCGACGACCCCGAGCTGCCCGACGATGCGCGGGTCGCCCGCGGGGCGGTCGGCGCGTTGGAGGTCCCGGATCCTTCCGGCGACAACCGACCGGCCGGTGAACGGCTGTGCCGGCTGCTGGCGGTCTCGCGCAACCCCAACGCCGAGCGTGCCGTCGACGGCGAGCCGTGCGGGCAGCGCGGCCCCGACACCGTGGCGTTCGTCCGTGCCCTGACCACCGAGCTGCGGACGGGGCGCTCCGTGCCCGAGGACCTGATCGGCGGGTTGCAGCTCGAGGTCGGCTCCGAGTCGCTGGCGGACCTGTTGGACCTCGTCAGCCAGTCCGGCACGCAGGGGGCGGTCGGGTCGCCGGAGCAGTTCGCCTCGTCCTTCGCCCTGATCGCGGCCGACTTCGGCCTGCCGGTCCGGGTCGTGACGGGCTTCCGCCTGCCGGAGGGCGGCGGAAGCGAACGCACGATCACCGGCGCGGATGCCTGGACCTGGGCCGAGGTGCCGGTCGAGGGCGTCGGGTGGGTCGTGGTCGACCCGTCCCCCTCGGGGGAGGAGGCCATCGAGGAGGAGGAACTCGAGCAGGCCGAGGACGTCGCCACCGACGAGGACGAGACCGAGGTCAGCGCGCCGGACCGTTCCGTGGTCGAGGTCGATCCGTCCCAGTCGCTCGGCCGGGCACCGGTCGAGGAACCGCGCGGCCCGCTGGGCTGGATCCTGGTGGGTGTGGCCGGACTGCTCGTGCTGTTGGGGGCCGTGCTGCTGCAGGCCGCGATCCGTCGGTCGGTGCGACGGCGCCGGCGACGGGGTGCCGACGATGCCAGGGCGCAGGTGCTCGGGGCGTGGCACGAGCTGATCGATGCGGTCTACGACGGCGGCCACCGCGAGGTGGAGTCGCTCACCGCGTCGGAGGTCACCACGTTCGTCGGCGAGCGGGCACCGGAGCTGCGCGAGGAGGCCACGGCCTTCGCGGAGGCGGCCAACCGGGTGGTGTTCTCCTCACGCCCGGTCCCCGAGGGTGAGGCCGAGCGCTGGTGGACCCTGGTGGCGCAGCTCCGTCGCGCGGTGCGACGCGGTGCCCCGCGGCAGGTGCGGCTGACGGCGCTGCTGGTGCCGGCACCGACGGGCCTGACCGCCGAACGACCACCACCCGCCGAGGTCAGTCGCGACGACGACGGAAGCGACGCTTCTTCGCGTCGGCGTCGTCCGGTTCGGGTCTGACGCCCCTGCCCCGGCTCGAGCTCAGCTCGATCGTGCCGTGCAACGACACCGGCTGGTCGTAGCCCCACAGCGGTGCGGCGATGTGCTCGTCGTCCTCGGGGGCGGGCTCCGGCTCGGAGGAACGCGGGCGTCGCGGTCGCGCGGCGGTCTCCCCGTCGTCCGCGCGCAACGGGACGTTGTCGAAGAACACCGTCGAGCCACCGATCCGGCTCTCCGAGCGATCGTCGGAGGCCGCGGGCTGCTGCGGTGTCGCGTCGGGTGTGGACGCCGGCGCGTGCGGTGACGGCGGGATCGGCATGGGCGGGATGACGCTCGGCGCTGGCGCTGGCGCTGGCGCTGGCGCTGGCGCCGGTGCCGGTGCCGGTGCTGGTGCTTGTGCTGGATCGGATGTCGGCTCCGGGGCGCGGGCCGGGGTCCGCGGTGCCGCGGCTGCGGCCGGCCGGGCCGGCGTGTCCGTCCCCCGCGGGTAGGGGGTGGTCGCCGGGCTCGGGAACGCGCTCTGGTCCGGCTGCGGGGCGGACTCCGACGCGGGGGAGGGCTCAGGCGTGGGAGACGGCTCGGGCAGCGGGGTCGGTTTCGGGAACGGCGTGGGCTGCGGGGTCGGCGTGGGCTGCGGCTCGGGCGCCGGGTCGGGCAGAGGCTCCGGCATCGGATCCGGGGTGGGCTCCGGCTCCACCACCGGGTCGATCGTCTGCGCCGGCTCCGGCTCCCGCTCCGCGCGCGCGATCGCGGGGCGGCTCGGGAGCAGGCCCAGCTCCGCCGGGCCGACCGGGTCGAGTCCGCGGTCCTCGACCGCCCCCCCGGGGACCGACAGCGGTCGGGCACCCAGCCCGAGGTCGGGCAGACCCGTGGTCCCCGACGGTCGACGCCGGCTGGACGCGGGCGGGGGTGGTGGCGCATCGGGGACGGGCAGGTCCGGTGCACCGGCGATCCGGCAGGCCGTCAACGGCCAGCCCTGCTCGTGCTCGATGAAGCGCAGGCGCTGCGCGAGCTCGACCGCGGCCGCTGGTCGTGCGTCGGGGTCCTTCTCCAACGAGGCGGCGAACAGTTCCGCGAGTCGGGCGGTGATCCCCGGCACCCGCAGGGCCGGCGCGCGGTCGTTGAGCACCCGGCGTTGCACGACCGCCGGGTCCTCGTCGTCGGTCACGAAGTACGGCGAGTGGCCGACCAGCAGCTCGTAGAGCGTGGACACGAGCCCGTAGACGTCGCTCGGGGGAGAGGCGGGGTGCCCGAGCAGCACCTCGGGAGCGGCGTGCAGCAGGGTGAGACCGGACAGCGGCGAGCCGGTGCCGGCGGCGGCATCACGCAACCCGGCCACACCGAAGTCCGCAAGCGCCGGTTCGTGGTAACGGGAGACCAGCACGTTCTGTGGCTTGATGTCGCGGTGCAGGATGCCGGCCTGGTGCGCGGTCTCCAGAGCGCCGCACAGCTTGACCCCGATGGCGACGACGTCGCGGGCCTGCAGCGGTCCCTGGGTACGGATCCGGTCGAAGTAGGAGCCGAGGCAGCGCTCCATGACCAGCATCGGCGGGTGCCCCGGCGCGACCACGGCGCGGTGCAGGGTGACGATGTTGGGATGGTCGTTGACGGTGCCGAGCGCGCGGGCCTCGAGTTCGAACGCCGCGGTGTCCAGACGTCGGGACGCCTCGACCTGCAGCACCTTGAGCGCGACCGACTGTCCGGTGTAGGTGTCCGTCGCCTGGTAGACGACCGCGAAGGCGCCCCGGCCGATCTCGTGGACGTCGTCGAAGCCGGCGAACGGATCCTGTCTACTGCGTCGCCTGCTCACATCGCCCCGTCCCACGTGCCCACGTCCCACGTGCCCACATCCCGCGGGGTCGACCACCCTGCGCGGTCCCGCGACCGCGATGGTAGTGCCAGGTGGTGCCCGACGGCGCCCCGGAACCGACGGTGGCCCCCCCCCCCCCCCCCCGGGGGGGCGGGGGGGGGGCCCGGGCCCCGGGGGGGCGGGGGGGCCCGCCCCGGGGGGGGGCGGGGGGGGGGGGGGGGGGGGGG
>JAFIEQ010000196.1 GCA_020832455.1 Nitriliruptoraceae bacterium | reverse complement strand
GGCCCCCGGTTGCGGGTCCCCGCCGAACCGCGCGCCGTAACGTTCCCCCCCCCCGCCGCGGGGGGGGGCGATGGCCCTGGCGCGCGGTGGTCGGACCCAGATCACCTGCTGCCGGGACCGCAGGCGTGACCCCGGACCATCCCGCGACCTCGTCGCCCCCCCGCTGGCCCCGGGTGGCCCGCCCATCGCGTCTGGATCTCCGATGCCGCACCGCACCTCGACCTCGGCCCCCGTTCACCGGACGAGCGTGCCCGGCGCGTCCCCACACGCGGCACGTCGGCGCCGTCACCGCACCGCGCTGGCCACGGGCGCACTCGCCGTGGCGATCGCCGCGTGCAGCGGCGACGGGACGATGCTGCGGGCCGAGCCCGAGCCGGTGCGGACCCTCGATGTGACCTCCACCGTGTCCGACGGAGGGACCGTCAACGCCGAGGAGCTCGAGGAGCTGGCCTTCGAGGTCCGCGCCTCCATGGACGACCCCGGCGCCTCGCCGGACCTGCGCGACCTGCAGCTCGAGCACGGTGGGGAACCGGTGACCGACGTCGAGGTCGCGGACGACACGCTGCGCTGGGCCCCGGGCCAGCTCGAGGACGGGGAGCACGAGGTGCGGTTGCTCTCCGTGCCGGTGCCCGACGAGCCGGAGGACGGCGAGGGCGACGGGGCCGAGGACGGCGCTGCCGCCGACGGCGATGGTGACGACACGGCCACGGACGACGGCCAGGACGCGGACGCCGAGGTCGACGAGGACGCCGAGGTGATCGAGACCTGGCGGTTCACCGTGGACGCGATTCCGCCGGAGATCACCCTGACCTCCCCGGACGGTGCGGTCGTCGCGGGCGACGAGCTGCTCGTCGCCGGCACCACCGAGCCCGGCGCCACCGTGGCCATCGGCAGCGACGAGGTCGTGGCCGACGCCGAGGGCAACTTCGAGCTGACCCTGGACACCGCGCCGGAGGGCGAGCTGGCGCTCGTCGCGACCGACGAGGCGGGCAACACCTCCGACGCCGAGGTATCTCTGATCACGGTCCCCTCGCGTGCGACCGTGGACGAGATCCGCTCCGTGCACGTGTCGTTCTGCGGCTGGGCGGCGTCGTCGCTGCGCGAGCCGGTCATGGAACTGATCGACGCCGGGCTGATCAACGCTGTCCAGCTCGACCTCAAGGACGAGACCGGCAAGGTCGGCTTCGACACGCAGAACGAGTTCGCCGAGCGCATCGGCTCCAACACCCCCGACTGCCGGGTGAACCTGGAGGCGGCCATCGAGGAACTCCACGGCCTGGGCGTGCCCGTCATCGGCCGCGTCGTCGCGTTCGCGGACCCGGTGCTGGCCCAGTGGGCGTTCGAGAACGGCGAGGAGGACCTCGCCGTCCAGGACGAGAACGGCGGGCTCTACACCGGTCGTTACGCCGGCTTCGGCAACTTCGCCAACGACGAGGTGGTCGAGTACAACATCGCCATCGCCGAGGAAGCCGCGGCGATGGGCGTCGACCACATCCTGTGGGACTACATCCGCAAGCCCGACGGCTCGTCGGCGAGGTTCCCCGGGCTCGGGGACACCGACCCGCAGGACGCCATCGTCGAGTTCACCCGGCTGGCCCACGAGCGCATCTCCCCCTTCGGCGCGGAGCACGGCGCATCGCTGTACGGGATCAGCGCGGACCGCCCCAGCGAGGTGGCACAGAACGTGCCGCGGATGAGCGAGTACCTCGACTACGTGGCGCCGATGACCTACCCGAGCCACTGGGGCCCCGGCGAGTACGGGGTCGGGAACCCGTTGATGCAGCCCTACGACATCATGGAGGCCACGCTCGAGGTGTGGCTCGAAGCGGTCGAGGGCACCGACACCCGGATCGTGCCGTGGCTGGAGGACTCGCAGTACCCGATCTCGTTGGGCTTCGACAGCCGGGAGCGCTACCTGCGCGAGCAGATCGACGCGACCTACGACGCGGGCATCAACGAGTGGATCCTGTGGGATTCCGCGGTGCGCTACACGTCCTCCGGGATGCGCCTGCCGGACTGAGGCTGCCGCTGCGGCTCGCGGCCGCTGCTGGTGGTCACGGTCGCTGATGTCGGCGGTGGGCCGGCACCGCGGTGCGACCGATGCGCGGACTAGCGTCGCGGTGCGCCGGGTCGGTCGTCCGCCGGGCGTCGCTGGATCAGCCCTCGCGCGATCGGAGCCACGGTGCCCACCATCGAAGCCAACGGTCAACGGTTCCACGTCGAGGACACCGGGGGCGACGGCCCACCGATCGTGTTCTCGCACGGGTTCCTGATGGACCACCGGATGTTCGCCCCGCAGGTGGAGGAACTGGCCGGCGTCTACCGCTGCATCAGCTGGGACGCGCGCGGCTTCGGCGCGACCGAGTTCGACGGCGAGTCCTTCACCTACTGGGATTCCGCGCGCGACCTGTTCGCGATCCTGGACGCCCTCGGCATCGAGCGGGCCGTGCTGGCCGGGATGTCACAGGGCGGGTACCTGTCGCTGCGAGCCGCGCTGCTCGCACCGGACCGGGTCCGCGCCTTGGTCCTGATCGACACCCAGGCGCCGCCCGAGGCACCGGAGAAGGTGGCCGAGTACCAGCAGATGATCGACACCTGGGTCGGGATGGGCTACCTCGAGGAGCTCGCGACCGTTGTCTCCGGCCTGATCATCGGCGAACCGGAGTTGGAAGCCGAGTGGCGGGAGATCTGGCGCGGGTGGGACCCGAGCCGGATGCGCGCGGCGGGCCACGCGCTGCTCCAACGCGACGACATCACCGATCGGCTCGAGGAACTGGCCATGCCGGTGCTGGCCGTCCACGGCACCGAGGACGTCGCGATCCCGGTGAGCCGCGCGCACGAGATCTGTGCGGCGGTCGACGACTGCCGCGGGGTGGTCGAGGTGGAGGGCGCGGCGCACGCCGCGAACCTCACCCACCCACAGATCGTCAACCCGGCGATCCGCACCTTCCTCGAGGGTCTGCCCGCCTGACCCCCTCCCGCGCCACCGACCGGCGCACCCTTCCGGCGGCACCGACCGGCGCGAGAACCGGACGACTGGCGGCCAGTTCTCGCACGGGAACCACCGTCCGGCGGGTCCGACCCTCGACCGGTGCGAGTACCGGCGCACCAACGGTCAGATCTCGCACGGATGCCCGGTGTCGAGGCGGGACCCGGCGGCTCACGCGGCCACCAGCCGCGGTGCGTCCAGCCCGAGCTGGGCGGCCCGCGTCGACAGCGCCGCCGCGATGGTCGCGATCAACGCCTGCTCATCACGCAGGTCATCCGCGGTGACGTACACCAACCGGACACCGACCTGGGTGAGCTCCTCATCCCGCGCCCGGTCGCGGGACCGCCCCGACCGCGACCCGTGATCGACCCGACCCTGGTACTCGATGCCGAGCCGGACCGTCGCGAAGAAGAAGTCCACCCGGCGGTACGGGGTGATCCAGTGCTGGGGAACCGGACCCGGCCGGAACCTGTCCAGCACACGCTCGAGACGCCGCTCGCCCGGGCCGCTCGAGACGACCTCGTCGTGCTCGAGGAGTTCGTCGTCCGCGATGGCGCGCAGCACCCCGAGCTCCGTCGCACGGGTGGTGAGCTGACCCGGACGCAGCTGGCCGGACCACCGGAGCTGATCGAACGCCAGCCGGACCTCCCGCGGTGACACGCCCTGCGGTCGCCGCAGCAGATCGATCATGCCATCGGCCGCGCCGACCACCCGGACCTCGCCGTGGGTCGAGATCGGCCGATCCGGACGAGGGTCGCGCACCAACGTCACCGGCAGGTTGGCCGCCCGGACCGGCGGTGCGACGAGCAGGAGCGGCGGCGCCACGCCGAGGTGGATGCCCGGCGGCCCGGTGAGCTCCACCGCCGCAGCGCCGGTGACCGACGCCCGATCGCCGACACGCAGGGCGGCGGCGAACGCCGCCTGGTGGCGATGAGGTGGGCTCCCGCGGAACCGGTAGACGCCCCGGTGGAGGCGCTCGAGCGCGCCGCTGGCGATCATGCGCCGGGCGCCCCCGTCCCCCAGGGAGCACTCGAGCTGTCGCCGGCTGATGGCACCGAGCTGCGCCTCAGCGAGGGCATGGACGTCAGGTGGGGTCCCCATGGAGCGATCCTGCCCCGAACCGGACCAGCGGCGCTGGCGGATCCTGCCGGAGCTGTGGACGGATCACCCCCGGCCCCGCGACGGCCCTCGCCGCGGCCCGGGGGGCCCCCCCCCCCCCCCCCCCCCGGGACGCCCCCCACCCCCCCCCACACACGCCCCCCCCCGCCCCCCCCCCCCCAC
>JAFIEQ010000032.1 GCA_020832455.1 Nitriliruptoraceae bacterium | reverse complement strand
GTCGGAGCGCGCGACCCTGTCCCCGCCGGAGGCACGGCGGGCCCTGAGCGCCTTCCAGGCGTCCACCCGCGCCGCGCGCACCGACCTGCAGAGCCCCACCGAGTCGGAGGAGCACGCATGAACACCGCGGTCCCCCACGGCGTCGACTTCCTCGTCGCGAACCTGGCGCGCAGGGTCCCCGGCATCACCCACGCGCTCGTCGTGAGCGCCGACGGCCTGCTGATCGCGATGTCGGACCAGCTCGACCGCGCCACCGGCGACCACCTCTCCGCCGTGGCCTCCGGGCTCGCCAGCCTCACCCACGGGGCCGCGCGGATGTTCGACGCCGGCGCGGTGGAGCAGGTGATCGTCGAGATGTCGGCGGGCTACCTGTTCGTCAGCCCCATCAGCGACGGGAGCATGCTCGCCGTGCTCGCGGAGAAGGACGGGGACATCGGGCTCATCGGCTACGAGATGGCCCTGCTGACGGCCAAGGTCGGCGAGGTCCTGACCCCGGCGTTGCGTTCCCAGTTGGCGGCGGCACTCCCACGATGAGCACGAGCGACCCCGACCGCCTGGTGCGTCCCTACATGGTGACGCGCGGCCGGACGCGGCCAGCGGGCGATCTGCCCCTGGAAGCGCTGGTCGAGGCCCGGGCGGGCGCGGGGCTACGGGCAGCGCACCGGGTCACCGAGGCACGACGCATCCTGCGCAAGGCGGCCAGTCCGTGCTCGATCGCCGAGCTGGCGGTCGATCTCGCGGTCCCCATCGGGGTCGCCCGGGTGCTGGTCAGCGACCTCGCCGCCGACGGCGAGGTCACGATCCACCGCACGGCCGCCGACGGCGGTCCCGACGTCCCCCTCCTGGAACGGTTGCTCGATGGACTCAGCGCCTGTTGACGGGCTGCTGGCGCCGCCAGCCGCCCCCTCCCCCCGTCCGCCGACAGCCTCCACGGCGACCGGCCCCGTCTCGACGAAGATCGTCATCGCGGGCGGCTTCGGCGTGGGCAAGACCACCGCGGTCGGCGCGATCAGCGAGATCGAGCCGCTGCGGACCGAGGCCGCGATGACCGCCGCCTCCGTCGGCGTCGATGACACCGACCAGGTCGCGCAGAAGACCACGACCACGGTCGCGATGGACTTCGGGCGGCTCACCCTCGGCGACGGGCTGGTGCTGTACCTGTTCGGGACCCCGGGTCAGGACCGGTTCTGGTTCATGTGGGACGAGCTCGTCCGCGGGGCCGTCGGTGCCGTGGCGCTGGTCGATACCCGCCGCCTGGCCGACGGGTTCCCGGCGATCGACTACTTCGAGCAGCGAGGGTTGCCGTTCGTGGTCGGCATCAACACCTTCGACGGCGCGCCCGCCCACCACGTGGACGAGGTCCGTGAGGCGCTCGCGATCCCGGCGGACGTCCCCATCCGTCCGTGCGACGCCCGCGACCGCGAGTCCGTGCGCGCACTGCTGATCGAGGTCACCCGCCACGCCCTGCACCGGGCCCGCGCACGCGCCTGAACCCGCCCCTGGCGGTGACCGACGCTACGGTCCGCGCATGCCGAGTCCCCGTGCGCACGACCCCGCCGACGCCGAGGCACGCCCACACGTGGTGGTGCTCGTGGGTGGCGCGCCGGTCCGAGCCCCGCTGCCCGTCGCGGTGGACGACGCCGACGTGGTGATCGCCGCCGACGGCGGTGCGGCCCACGCCGAGGCGCTCGGGTTCGACATCGACCTGCTGGTGGGCGACCTCGACTCCATCACGCCGGCGGACCACGAACGACTGACGGCCGCCGGCGTCCGCGTCGAGCGCTCCCCCACCGACAAGGACGCCACCGACCTCGAGCTCGCGCTCGAGGCCGCGCACCGCCACGCACCGGCCCGGTGCACCCTGATCGGGGGCGCGGGCGGACGCCTCGACCACCTGCTCGGCAACGTCCACGTGTTCGCCGACCCGCGGCACGCCGCGTTGCGGCTGGTGGCGGTCATGCCCCCCGCGGTCGTGCACGTCATCCACGACCACGACCGGATCGTGGTGCACCCCGGGGAGACGCTCAGCCTGCTCGCCACCCACGGCGATGCGCACGGGGTCACGCTGCGCGGCGCCCGCTGGCCGCTGCACGGCGAGACGCTGCCCGCGGGCAGCTCCCGCGGGATCAGCAACCTCGCCGACGGGGCGGCGCTGGAGATCTCGGTCGAACGCGGCACGCTGGTGCTGGTCCGCCCCGATCCCGCGGGCAGCTCCGCAGCGGGGGTCGGTCAGTAGGTCGGGATGGAATCGTCGACCTGCCGGCTGTAGGCGTTGATACCGCCGCGCATGGACCGCGCCTTGAACCCGGCACCGCGCAGCAGCTGCGTGGACTCGAGCGAGCGCGCCCCGGACTTGCACTGCAGGATGTACTCCTTGGTGGGGTCGAGCTCGCTGAGCTTGCCCGCCAGGGAGTCCTTGGGGATCAGGGTCGCACCGGGGATCCGGTTGATCTCCCACTCGTGGGGTTCACGCACGTCGATGAGCTCGACGTCCGGCTTGCCGGCGATGTCCGCGTACTCGGTGGGCAGGATCTCCAGGTCGACCAGCGACAGGTCGGCCTCGACCACACCGTCGTGGGCGGGCATCCCGCAGAACTCCTCGTAGTCGATGAGCTCGGTGACGGTGGGGTCCTCGCCGCAGACGGGGCAGTCGGGATCCTTGTTGACCTTGACGTACATCCACTCCTGCTCGAGCGCGTCGTACAACCCGAGACGCCCGATCATCGACCGGCCGATCCCGGTGATCAGCTTGATGCCCTCGATGCCCTGGGCGGTGCCGATGTGGCCGGCCATGATCCCGAGCACGCCGCCCTCGGCGCAGTTGGGGACCATCCCCGGCGGCGGCGGCTCGGGGAACATGCAGCGGTAGCAGGGGCCCTCCTCGGCGTAGAACACGCTGAGCTGGCCCTCGAAGCGGAAGATCGAGCCGTAGACGTTGGGCTTACCGAGCAGCACGCACGCGTCGTTGACGAGGTAGCGCGTCGGGAAGTTGTCGGTCCCGTCGATCACCAGGTCGTAGTCGGCGATGATCTCCAGCGCGTTCTCGGAGGTCAGGAACGTGCGGTGCTCCCGGACCTCGACGTGCGGGTTGATCTCCAGGATCGAGCGCTTGGCCGACTCGACCTTGTCGGTCCCGATGTCGGAGGTGCCGTGGATGATCTGCCGCTGCAGGTTGGAGGCATCGACGACGTCCTGATCGACCAGTCCGATCGTGCCGACCCCCGCGGCGGCGAGGTAGAGCGCGAGCGGCGAGCCCAGTCCCCCGGTCCCGACGAGCAGGACCCGGGCGGCCTTGAGGCGCTCCTGGCCCTCCATCCCGACGTCCGGGATGATCAGGTGGCGGCTGTAGCGCGCGATCTCCTCGTGATCGAGGGGTTCGCGACGGTCGACGACGGGGGCGACCACGGGCGGTCTCCTGGCGGGATCGGGAGCGGGGGTCCGATGAGTGTCAACGCGTGTTCGGCGCGCACCCTTCCGTCGGAGGGGAAACCGTGCGAACCCCGGGTCCCCCGATCGCGCGTTCGCATCGTGACCGATCGTTCGTGGAGCGCTCAGCTCGGCCCCGGGCCCTAGGCTGACGCCACCGTTCCGTGCGACCACGATCCGGAGGACCCCGTCATGCGCGACGCCGTCATCTGCGAACCGATCCGCACCCCCGTGGGGCGCTACGGCGGCCTGCTGCGTGATGTGCCGGTCGAGCAGCTGGCCGCCACCGTCGTCCGTGCCCTGGTGGAGCGCACGGACCTCGACGTCGAGCGCATCGACGACGTGATCCTCGGGCAGGGCTACGCCAACGGCGAGGCACCCGCCCTCGGACGCGTGGCGGCGCTGGACGCCGGGTTGCCGGTGACCGTGCCCGGCGCGCAGCTCGACCGCCGCTGCGGGTCCGGGCTGCAGGCCGTGCTCGACGCCGCGATGCGGGTGCAGACCGGGGTCGCGGACGTGGTGCTCGCCGGTGGCGCGGAGTCGATGAGCAACGTCGAGTTCGCCGCGCTGGGGTTGCGCTGGGGCGTGCGCAGCCCCGAGATCCCGCTCGCCGACCGGCTCGCGCGGGCCCGGGTCACCGCCGGTGGCGCGCACCACCCGGTCGAGGGCGGGATGCTCGAGACCGCGGAGAACCTGCGGGCCGAGTTCTCGATCGCCCGGGAGGACCAGGACCGCTTCGCCCTGCGCTCGCACGAGAAGGCCGTCGCCGCCCAGCGGTCCGGTCGCTTCGAGGACGAGCTCGTGGCGGTCACGGTCCCCTCCCGCAGGGGCGACGTGGTGGTGGACACCGACGAGCACCCGCGTGCCGACTCCACGCTCGAGAAGCTCGCCTCCCTGCGGGCCATCCGCGGCGCGGTGGATCCGGACGCGACGGTGACCGCTGGCAACGCCTCCGGCCAGAACGACGGGGCAGCGGTGTGCATCGTCACCCACCCCGACGAGGCCGAGCGGCAGGGGCTGCGTCCTCTGGCCCGCCTGCGTGGCTGGGCGGTGTCGGGCTGCGAACCCCACCGGATGGGGATCGGCCCGGTCGCCGCGTCGGAGGCCGCCCTCGGCCGGGCCGGGATCGGCATGGACGACCTCGACGTGATCGAGCTCAACGAGGCGTTCGCCGCCCAGGTGCTGGCGGTCACGACCAGCTGGGGCCTGGACGCGGACGACGACCGCCTCAACCCCAACGGGTCCGGGATCTCGCTCGGGCACCCCATCGGAGCCACCGGCGGACGGATCCTGGCGACCATGCTGCGCGAGCTCGACCGGCGCCAGGGTCGCTACGCGCTGGAGACGATGTGCATCGGCGGCGGCCAGGGGATCGCGGCGGTGTTCGAGCGCACCGGCTGAGACGCGATCGGCACCGTCGGGGGCTGCTCGGGAGGCTCGCGATCCTGCGCGTGCGGGGCGCGCCGTGACCGTCGGCAGCCGATGACCGCTTGCACGGGGGCGCACACGGTCGACAGGGACACGACAGCCCGGACCCGACGCCCGTCCGCCCGGGCGCGTACCGGATGCGCCGGAGGCGAACGTTGACGCGGGATCGCGATCTCGACGAACTGCTGGGTCTACTCGAGTTGATCCCGGCCATCCTGCGCGCGTTCGGGGACCTCGACAGCGCCGACCTCGACGCCGGGATCGACGACGCCCTGCGGCGGATCGGCACCTTCACCGGCGTGGACCGCAGCTACCTGTTCACCTTCGACGCCGACCTGCGGCTCATGGACAACACCCACGAGTGGTGTGCGCCGGGGATCGACCCGGAGATCCACAACCTGCAGCGGGTCGAGGTCGACCTGATCGCCTGGTGGATCCCCCGCTTCGAGTCCGGCGAGGTCGTCTACATCCCGTCCATCGCCGCGCTGCCGGACGAGCGACGCGGCGAGTACGAGCTGCTGTCCGAGCAGGGCATCCAGTCGTTGGTCACGGTGCCGCTGCTCGCCAACGGGCGGCTGGTCGGCTTCCTCGGCTTCGACTCCGTCGTGACCGAGCGCGCATGGTCCGACGGTGCGCTGATGCTGCTGCGCGCGGTCGGGGACGTCATCTGCGGCGGGCTCATGCGCAAGGAGGCCTACGACGCCCTGTCGCTGCGCGAGGAGCGCTTCCGTGCGCTCGTCAAGCACTCCTCCGATGTCGTGATGATCCTGCGCGACGAGGCCAGCATCCACGAAATGGGCCCGTCGACCGAGCGCGTGCTCGGCTGGTCGGACGCCGAGTCCGTCGGTGTGCGCTACCTCGACCGTGTCCACCCCAGCGACCGCGAACACGTGCAGCGCGCCCTGCACCACGCCACCAACCACCCGGAGGTCGAACTCAAGGTCCCCGACCACCGGCTGCAGCACCTCGACGGCTCGTGGCGCTGGTTCCTCGCGACCGCGATCGATCTCAGCACGCACCCCTCCGTCGGGGGTCTGGTGCTCAACGTGCACGAGATCTCCGCCCGCAAGGCCGCCGAGGAGGCGCTCCAGCACCAGGCGCTGCACGACCCTCTCACCGGGTTGCCCAACCGCTCCCTGCTGCTCGACCGGCTGGAGGTCGCGCTCGGACGCACCGATCGCGACGAGGGCTCCGTCGGCGTCATCTTCCTCGACCTCGATCGCTTCAAGCTGATCAACGACGCCCTCGGACACGCGATCGGTGACGAGTTGCTGGTCGAGGTCGCCATCCGGCTCACCGACCTGGTCCGTCCGGGCGACACCGTCGCACGGTTCGGCGGCGACGAGTTCGTGGTGCTGATCGACCAGGTCCCCGACGAGGCGACCGCGCAGCTCGCCACCAAGCGGCTGCTCAGCGCGTTCGACGCCCCCTTCCGGCTGCGCGGACGGGACCACGTGGTGACCGCGAGCGCCGGGCTCGTCCTCGCCGATCGACGCACCGCTGGCGAGCGGACACCCGACAGCCTCATCCGTGACGCGGATGCCGCGATGTACCAGGCCAAGGAACAGGGGCGCGCCCGTGTCGAGCGGTTCGACGGGGCGCTGCGCGACCAGCTGCTCCGCCGCGTCCGGCTCGCCCAGGACCTGCCCGGCGCGATCGAGCGCGGGGAGCTGCACCTCGACTACCAGCCGCTGATGGCGCTCGACGGCGACCGCATCGTCGGCGTCGAGGCGCTGGCGCGCTGGACCCACCCGGAGCACGGGCCCGTCCCCCCGTGCGAGTTCATCCCGGTCGCCGAGGAGCACGGACTGATCGTGCCACTCGGCCGATGGGTGCTCGACGCCGCACTGGGGCAGCTGGCGCGGTGGGCGCAGGGCCCGCCGGCGCTGCGTGCGCTGGTGGTCAGCGTCAACCTCTCGGTCCGCCAGCTGACCGATGACGACCTGAGCGCGACGGTCGCGGGCCTGCTCGCTGCCCACGGGGTCGCACCCGAGCGGCTGTGTCTGGAGCTGACCGAGAGCGCGCTGATGGCCGAGCCGGAGGCCGGCCGACAGATCCTGGGCCAGCTGCGGGCCACCGGCGTCAACCTCGCGATCGACGACTTCGGGACCGGCTACTCGTCCCTGGCCTACCTACGGGAGCTCCCGGTCACCTCGCTGAAGATCGACCGGTCCTTCGTCACGCGCCTCGGACACAACGAGCGGGACGCGCGGCTCGTGGCCGCGATCATCGGCCTGGCGCACGAGCTCGAGCTGTCCGTGGTCGCCGAGGGCGTCGAGACCGCGGTCCAGCTCACCGAACTCCGCGACCGCGGGTGCGACACGATCCAGGGCTACTACCTGCAGCGGCCGCTCGCGCCGGACGCGCTGGAGCAGGCGCTGCGCGCCGGGACGCCGCTGCTGCCGGCGGCCTGACGCGGCGCGGTCGCGCTCAGACGTTCATGCCCATCGCCCGCAGCTCCTCGCGGACGTAGTCCGCGATCATGTCCGTGGACCACGGCGGCGTGAAGGTGAACTCCACCTCGACGTTGTCGACCCCCGGCATCGCGCCCAGGATGACCGAGCACTGCTGGTGGATCACCTCGGTCAGCGGGCAGCCCATCGAGGTCAGCGTCATCAGCACGTGGGCCTGCCCGCGGGCGGGCTTGGTGACCTCGTAGACGAGCCCGAGGTCGACGATGTTGTAGCCGATCTCCGGGTCGACCACGGCGCGCAGCCCGTTCATCAGATCCTGCCCGGAGGGCATCCCGTCCTCCTCGAGCGGCAGGTCCTCGAAGGGATGGCGCTGGCGGGGCGCGGTGTCCCCGGCCGGGGCGTTGCCATCCGGGGTGTCGTACTCCGGCACCTCGTCGGTCATGGTGGCGTCAGCGTGCTCGCTCATGGTCAGTCCTCGTGGGTCACGGTGTGGGCGGAGGCGCCGCGCTCGTAGGTGGTGATGGCGTCCCGCAGCGCCATCCACCCGAGCAGCGCGCACTTCACGCGGACGGGGAAACGCGCCACGCCCTGGAAGGCGATCGCGTCCTCGAGATCGTCGAGTCGGGCCGGGTCCTCGCCGTGCATCATGCGGCGGAAGTCCTCGGTGAGGTCCAGCGCGTCCTTGAGCCCCCGACCGAGCACGGCAGCGGTCATCGCGGAGGCGGAGGCCTGGCTGATCGAGCACCCCTCACCGTCGAACACCAGGCCGTCGACCGCGTCGTCGGCCACCCGCAGCCGCAGGTCCATCTCGTCGCCGCACAGGGGGTTGGAGTGGTGGACGTGCACGTGCTCACCCTCGAGCGAGGGCGCCCGGTTGTGGGGCTTGCGGTAGTGGTCCAGGATCACGTCCTGGTACATGTCCTCGAGCGACATGGTGCCTCCTGAGGTGGTGGTGGGGCGACGCTCAGCGGGCGAAGAAGGTGCGGGCGGCTTCGAGCCCCTCCACGAGGGGTTCGAGGTCGTCGAGGTCGTTGTACACGTAGGCGCTCGCGCGGGTCGTCGCGGCCACGCCGAGGCAACGCATCAGCGGCTTCGTGCAGTGGTGGCCGACGCGCACGCAGACCCCCTTGGAGCCGAGCATCGCGCCGACGTCGTGGGGGTGGACGCCGTCGATCGCGAACGACACCGCGCCCCCGCGCACGGCGGTGTCGGTGGGCCCGTGGATGGTGAGGCCATCGACCGTGAGCAGCGCGTCGATCAACGCGCCGGTGAACGCGACCTCGTGCTCGCGGACCGCGTCCATGCCCAACTCCTCGAGCATGGTGACCGCGGCACCGAGGCCGGCGGCCTCGGCGATCATGGGCGTGCCCGCCTCGAACTTGTGGGGGACGTCGTTCCAGGTCGCGCCCTCGAGCGTCACGTCCCGGATCATGTCGCCCCCGGCGAGGAAGGGCTCCATCGCCTCGAGCCGCTCCGGCCGTGCGATCAGGGCACCGATGCCGGTGGGGCCGAGCATCTTGTGCCCCGTGACCGCGTAGAAGTCGACGTCGAGGTCACGGAAGGACACCGGCAGGTGGGGCACCGCCTGGGTGCCGTCCACGTGCACGACGGCTTCCGGGTTCGCGTCGCGGACCAGCGCGCTCAGTGCGGGGATGTCGTTGATCGTGCCGAGCACGTTGGAGACGTGCCCCACGGCCAGGAAGCGCACCGTGCCGTCCGCGACCAGCTCGCGGGCGACGTCGAGGTCGAGCCGACCGTCCTCGGTGAGGGGGATGTGACGCACCTCGAACCCGCAGGCCTGCGCCGCGTAGGTGAAGGGCACGTGGTTGGCGTGGTGCTCCATCACCGTCGTCAGCAGCGTGTCACCCGGTCCGAGGCGCGCGCGAACCCACGAGTACGCCACGAGGTTGCACGCCTCGGTCGCGTTCTTGGTGAACACGACCCCACGCGGATCGGCGTCGACGAACCGCGCCAACGCCGTGCGGGCGCCCTCGTAGAGATCCGTGGCCTCCTCGGCCAGCGGGTAGACCCCGCGGTGCACGTTGGAACGCGAGAACCGGTAGTACCGGTCCATCGCGTCCAGCACCGTGTCCGGTGTCTGGGAGGACGCCGCCGAGTCGAGGTAGACCAGACGACGCCCCTCGAGCTCCCGACCGAGGGTCGGGAAGCGGGAGCGGAGCGAGGCAGCGTCGATGGTCATCTCAGGCGCTGGCGCGGATCTCGTCGTAGCCCTTGGCCTCGAGCTCGTCGGCGAGCTCGGGACCACCCGAGGCCACGAGTCGGCCCTCGAACATCACGTGGACCTCGTCGGGCTGGATGTAGCGCAGGATGCGGGTGTAGTGGGTGATGATCAGCGTGCCGAGGTCCGGCCCGGAGAGGCGGTTGACGCCCTCCGCGACCGTCTTGAGCGCGTCGACGTCGAGCCCGGAGTCGGTCTCGTCGAGCACCGCGAGCTGCGGCTTGAGCAGCGCCGCCTGCAGGATCTCGAAGCGCTTCTTCTCCCCGCCGGAGAAGCCCTCGTTCACCGAGCGCTGCAGGAAGGACTCCTCCACGCCGAGCTCCGCCATCTCGGCGCGCAGCCGCTGCATGAACTCACGCACGGGCACGTCCTCCTCGTTCACCGCGTTCACCGCGGTGCGCAGGAAGTTGGTCAGCGACACCCCGGGCACCTCGACCGGGTACTGCATGGCGAGGAAGACGCCGAGGCGGGCGCGCTCGTCGGGGGCCAACTCGTTGAGCAGGGTGCCCTGCCAGGTGATGGTGCCCCCGGTGAGGTCGTAGGCCGGGTGGCCCGCGATCGCGTAGGCGAGCGTGGACTTGCCGGAGCCGTTGGGGCCCATCAGCGCGATGGTCTTGCCCTTGTCGAGGTCGAGGTTGACGCCGCGGAGGATCTCCGCGCCGTCGGCTTCGACGTACAGGTCTCGGATCTCGAGGTCAGCCATGGGGGTGGTCTCTTTCGGGAGGTCGGAAGGTCGGGAGCGTGGTCGTCAGTGATCGGGGAACGCGGCGCCGTTGGTCGCCGAGGAGACGTCCACGTGCACGTCGTCGTCGGTGACGGTGACCGCGAAGGTCGGGACGGGCTGCATCGCGGGCAGCGAGGACGGCTTGCCGGAGTCGAGGTCGAAGGTGGACCCGTGCAGCGAGCACTCCACCCCGTTGCCCCACAGCGTGCCCCCGTCGGCGAGCGACCACTGCTGGTGCGAGCAGGTGTCGTGGATCGCGCGGACCCCGTCCTCGGTGCGCACCAGGCACACCGGGACGCCGTCGACGTCGACCCGGACGGGCTGGCCGGCGGGCAGGTCGGCGAGTGCGGCTGCGCGCGTCATGCCGACACCGCGTCGCGCAGGGCCGCGTCGTTGACCTGCACGGCCGAGAGGTCCGCTGCCTCGACGCGCGCCTCGATCGCGGCCAGCGCGGCGTCCTCGATGCCCGGGATGTCGATCTCCCGCAGGACCTCACGGAAGAAGCCGAACACGATCAGGCGCAGCGCGTCCTCGCGACGGATACCACGCGACTCGAGGTAGAACAGGTGTAGCGCGTCGATCTGTCCCGTCGCCGAGCCGTGCCCGGCGGTGATGTCCGCGCAGTGGATCTCCAGGAACGGGGTCGCATCCGCGCGCGCACCCTTGGTCAGGATCAGCGACTTGTTGTTCTCGTCGGTGCTGGTGCCGACCGCGTCCTTGTCGACGAAGACGTTGCCGCGGAAGACCGAGCGCGAGTCGCCCTGCAACGCGCCCTTGAACAGCACGTCGGAGGAGGCGTGCGGCGCGATGTGCCGGACGTAGGGCTGCAGATCGAACCACTGCCCGTCGGTCGCGAAGTACACCCCCAACGGGCGCACCTGCGCACCGGGGCCGACCAGGTCGGTCTCCGGGCGCAGCCGCACGGTGGCCCCACCGGTGGTGACCGCGACGGTCGAGACGTCGGCGTCGCGGTGCACCTGCAGCTTCTGCAGGGACAGGTGCTGGATCTCGTCGTGCCAGGACTGCACGCTGGCGAGCCGGACCGTGGCGCCGTCGTGGACGAACCCCTCGAGCACCTCGTCGACCAGCGCGTCGGTGCCTGCGGCGGAGGTGTGCTCGAGCACGACCGTGACGGCCGCGTGGTGTCCGACGTCGAGCAGGATCCGCGGCAGGTGCGCGCCGGGCTGCGTGACGTGCAGGTGGATCCCGATCGGCACGGCCACCTCGACCTCGGCCGGGACGTGGACGAACGCGCCGACGGTGAAGGCGGCGTCGTTGACCCCGATGGTCTTGTCCTCGTCGGCGCCGGTGCCCTCGGCGTCGGCCGTGGTCAACTGGCCGAGCAGCTGTTCGATGCGCTCGCCGTGGGTCGTGAGCGCGTCGGCCAGGTCGGCGACCACGACGCCCTGCTCCGCCAACGCGGTGGGCACGGTCGCCTCGACGACCGAGCCGTCGACGATGCGCAGCTGGGCCGCTTCGAGCTCCAGGCCGTCGACGATGCCGCCCGGCGCGCTCGCACCGCTGCCGGTGGTCACCAGGTCGCGGTCGACGTCGATGCGCCGGTCGAAGGGCGTCGAGCGCCAGAACTCGTCCTCGCGGCTGTTGGGCCAGCCACGGTCGAGGGTGTGCTTGAAGGCCGCCAGACGGCGGTCACGGAGCCAGGAGGGTTCGCCGGCAGCGTCGCTGAGTGCGGCGATGCCCTCCTCGGTCAGAGCGTCGAGGTTCACGGTGGGACTCACTCACGTCGGGTGGCACGTCGGGTGGCACGTCGGGTGGCACGGGTGGTGGACGGGTGGGGATGGTCGGATGGCGAGACGTCGCCGCCGGCACCCCGTCCGGGTGCCCGTCCACCGGGGAGGTGGGGGCTCGGAACGGGATGGCGGCGGCGGGACGTCGTCCGGCGCCTCGGCCGCGGCCGAGTCAGCCGATCGCGCCCTCCATCTCCAGGGCGATCAGGCGGTTGAGTTCGACGGAGTACTCCATCGGCAGCTCACGGGCGATCGGCTCGATGAAACCGCGGACGATCATCGCCGTGGCCTCGTCCTCGTCGATGCCGCGCGACTGCATGTAGAACATCTGGTCGTCGGACACCTTCGAGACCGTGGCCTCGTGCTCGATCGTGGCGTCCTCCTGCTCGATCTCCATGTAGGGGTAGGTGTCGGTGCGGGAGGTGTCGTCGAGCATCAGCGCGTCGCACTTGACGGCCGAGCGGGCGTGGTGCGCGCCCTTGTTGATCGACACGAGCCCACGGTAGGAGGTGCGCCCCTCCCCCTTGGAGATCGACTTCGAGAGGATGTTGGAGGTGGTGTAGGGCGCGGCGTGGACCATCTTCGCGCCGGCGTCCTGGTGCTGGCCGTCGTTGGCGTAGGCCACGGAGAGCACCTCGCCCTTGGCGCCTTCACCGGTCATCCACACGGCCGGGTACTTCATCGTGACCTTGGACCCGATGTTGCCGTCGATCCACTCCATCGTGGCGTTCTTCTCCGCCACGGCGCGCTTGGTCACCAGGTTGTAGACGTTGTTCGACCAGTTCTGGATCGTCGTGTAGCGCACGCGTGCGCCCTCCTGCACGAGGATCTCCACGACAGCCGAGTGCAGCGAGTCCGAGCTGTAGATCGGGGCGGTGCAGCCCTCGACGTAGTGCACGTAGCTGCCCGGCGCCGCGATGATCAGCGTGCGCTCGAACTGGCCCATGTTCTGCTTGTTGATGCGGAAGTAGGCCTGCAGCGGGATGTCGACCTTCACGCCCTCGGGCACGTAGATGAACGAGCCGCCGGACCACACCGCGGTGTTGAGCGCCGCGAACTTGTTGTCGTTGGGCGGGATGATGGTGGCGAAGTGCTCGCGGAACAGGTCCTCGTGCTCGTGGATCGCGGTGTCGGTGTCGAGGAAGATGACCCCTTCCTGCTCGAGGTCCTCACGCACCTTGTGGTAGAGCACCGTCGACTCGTACTGCGCCGCGACCCCGGCGACGAGGCGCTCGCGCTCCGCCTGCGGGATACCGAGCTTCTCGTAGGTCTCGAGGATCTCCGGGGGCAGCTCGTCCCAGGTGTTGGCCTGCTTCTCGGACGCCTCGACGTAGTAGTAGATGTTGTCGAAGTCGATGCCGGACAGGTCCGCGCCCCAGTTGGGCATCGGGCGACGCTCGTAGGCCTCGAAGGCGCGCAGACGCAGGTCGCGCATCCAGGCGGGCTCGTTCTTGCGCTCGCTGATGGCGGCGACGACGTCACGCGTCAGCCCCCGCTCGGAGGTGAACGAGTAGCCGTCGCTGTTGTCCGACCACCCGAACTTGTAGTCGGCGAGGTCCTCGGCCACGTCCTTCTGGTTCTGGCGTGCCTCGCTGACGGGGAGGTCGATCTCGGTCTGGCTCACAGCGGGTCTCCTGCGGAGTCGGGACGGGGGGACGGGTCGTGCAGGGCGGATACGTCGGTGGGGTCGTGCGGGTCGGTCACCTCGTTCGGTCCGTCCGCACCGTTCGTGGCGGTGGCGGACCGGGGACGGACCTGGCACACACACGTCGCGGCACCGCCCGCCAAGGTGGCGCGGCGACGCAGCGTCACGTCGTGCCCGAGCACCTCCGCGAAGGCGGCGGCCTCGTAGGTGCAGACCTCCGGATGGTCGCGGGCGACCTGTGCGATGGTGCAGTGGTCCTGGGTCAGCGTGAACCCGTCACCCTCGACGTCCACGGAGGCGTCGAACCCGGCATCGGTGAGCGCGCCGGCGAGCTGTTCGAGCCGCTCGTGCAACGAGGCGGCGTCCACCGCGTCGCGCAGGACCCCGACCTCGCGGCCGACGCGCCAGCGTAGGAAGTCGTGCACGCCCTCGCGACCGGACGACTCCTGGAGGAACTCCAGCATCTGCCCCGCGAGCTGGTCGTAGCGCTGCGGGAACAGCTGCTCGGCGTCCTCGGCGAGCCGGTAGGTGCTGGGCGGTCGGCCCCGCTCCGGGCGATCCTCGGCGCGCGCCGCGTCCGCGGCCACGAAGCCGTCCTCGCTCAGGACGCCGAGGTGGCGACGGACCGCGACCTCGGAGAGTTCGAGCTCCGCGGCGAGCGCCGCCACGGTCGTGCGACCATCCCGGCGCAGCACCTGCACGATGCGGGCACGGGTCTCACCGAGCAACGCGATCAGCGACCGCGTGGTGCGCTGTTCGGTGGTCTCGGTGGACATGGGGCCTCTCGGGTGCGCGGTCTGGTCGATGCGTGGGCGGGGCGGCGAGCGGGCTAGGCTGCCGGGCCTGCGGGGCGCTCTTTCCGGAACATCTGCGTTCCGGAAAGGGTAGGGGGCGCGCCGGTCCCCCGCAAACCCACGGGCTGCGCACCGCGACGGTCGCACGCGGCTCCGGATCCAGGCGCTCCAGGTGGCCGCTCGAGCGCTGCAGGTGGCCGTACGGGGTCCCCGAGCGGCGCGGTGTCCGCTGGGGAGCAGCACCCGTCCACCCAGCGCGCCGACCGTGGACGCCCCCGGCCCACGTCCGTACGGTCGAGCCGTGATCGGAGGCCAGTAGCGCTCTGCTACCTCGTCCCCACGACGGGCCGATCACCGCTCCGCGCGCCGACCCGAGGTCGCCGCTCGCCCCGCTGCGGTGGGATGTCGAGCGCCCCCGGCGGACACGGAGCCGAGGGTCCCGGGATGGCGCAGCATCGGTCCGGACGCCGGATCGGTCACCACGGACGCATCGAGCGTCACCGGGACCCTCCTCGTCGTCCCGTCGCCGGCCCGATCGTGGCCCGGTTCCCGCCCGGCACTGGCTCGGCTCCGGCCCGGCACGCGTGGACCCGGCGCTCACTCCAGGCCGTGACGCCGCCGGCGCAGCTGCTCCTCCAGGACGTAGCGACGCAGCGTCTCGGCCGCCTCCCCGTCCAGGTCGAGCAACAGGATGCCGACGTCGAGGAACTCCCGACGCAACGCCGGCTCGTCGGGTTCGGCCACCCGCAGCACGCGTGCCTCCGCGGCGAAGGTGGTCACCTCGTCGAGCACGAAGGACACCCCGAGGACGTCCCCGACCTCGGGCTGCAGCACGGCCTTGGGGACCCGGCACCGGGCCCCGGTCTCGCTCAGGTCCCGCGTCTGACCGGCGACCGGGCCGGCCGGCCCGTCGAACGACACCGGCAGCGTGATCTCCAGGCGGTAGGCCTGGCGCCGCTGGGTCTGCTCCACGCTGCGGACCTCGACGACCCAGAGCACGACGTCGTCCCCCTCCACGGCCGCCAGCGTGGCCTGCGCCGTGCGCACGCCACGGTCGGTGACCCAGGTCACGGCGACCGGGGACCCCTCGACCAGCGGCCACACCTCCCCCGCGGGACGCAGCGGCGCGACCACCCAGACCCGGGTGCCCTCGACGTGCTCCACGCGGGTCCGACGGCGCAGCCGACCGTCCTCGACGGCCACCTCGATGATGGTCCCCGTGCGCGGCAGAGCCTCGCTCGGGCGGACCGCCCTGGGCGCGTCCGGATCCGTCGTGCCGCGTGTCCGCCGTCGTGCCACCGCCACCCCCACCCTGTCCGGTGCGTCCGTGTCGCGCCTCAGCCGCGCCCGCCGCGCAGGCCTGCACTGCAGCAGGTCGCCGCGGTCCACGCAACGAGGCTCACTGCTGCGCGGCTGCCCGCGCCCGTGCGGGGTCCACCGCGTCCCCGAGCGGTTCGCGCGCGAGCCGCCGCATGGCCACGCTGACCTCGAGTTCGTGGCGCTGCGCGCCGGAGAAGACCCCACGCAGCGGCGAGACGTCGTCGTAGTCGCGTCCGCGCCCGATCGTGACGTGCCGCTCGCCGACCGGTTGGGCGTTGGTGGGATCCAGGGCCAACCAGCCCGCACCCGGCATGGCGAACTCCACCCAGGCGTGGGTCTGGACCTCCACCTCGTCGGTGTCGGTGTCCTCACCGGTCGAGTCGTCGACGGTGAACAGGTACCCCGACACGTAGCGGGACGGGATACCGACCTCGCGGGCCGCCGCGAGCGTCAGGTGCGCGACGTCCTGGCAGACCCCGGCACCGCGCTCGAAGACGTCGTCGACGTCCACGCCCACGTAGGTCTCGCCCTCGCGGTACTCCAGCCCCGCACCCAGGTCGTGGACCGCGTGGATCATCGCCAGCCCGTCGTCGAGTCCCGCCACCGCGTCGTGCGCCGCGGCGGCCAGCGTGTCCCCCCAGTCCACGTGCGGGGAGCGCTGCAGGAACTCCAGGTGCGCGTCGCGGAACGCGGCCTCGCGGAACGCCGCCGGGTCGATCGATGCGGGTGGCGTGCTCGGACCGACGGTCTCCACGGTCGCCTCGGCGAGGACCTCGAGCTGCTCGTGCGGCAACCGGATCCCGAAGGTGTCGACCCGGGTCCCCCAGTAGTCCGTGTAGCTGAGCACCCGGGAGGAGGGGGTCGTGGTCACGTGGTAGTGGACCAGCCACTGCCGGTCGTCGGTCGCCGGCGAGGCCCGCAGCTCGTTCTGCGACTCCGACACCGCCCCGTCGTAGCGGAAGCGGGTCAGGTAGCGGATGTCGAGTCGCACGGGGACCTCGTCGGTGTCGACCACCGCGGGTGCACGGTGGGCAGGTGCGTCAGGCGGTGGCGATGGCGTGCATGGCGCCGCTCGGGTGCGCCCGGAAGAACTCGTCGGCGACCGCCTCGGCGGCGCTGGCGATCTGGTCCTGGACGTCGTCGAGCAGCTCGTGCAGCCCCATGTCGAACAGCTCCGCGACGTCGCGGTAGCGCAGGGACGCGGCCGTGCGCCCGAGCATGCGGGCGGCCCGACTGGGTCGGCCGCCGCACAGCACCTCGAGCTGGTGGACCGCGCCGTTGAGGCAGAACTGCACGCTGCGGGGCAGGTCCGGCTCGAGCAGCAGGAACTCCACCACGTCGGCGGGGTCCATCGAGGACCGGTAGCGGCGTCGGTAGGCCTCGAACGCCGAGGCGGATTTCAGCACCGCCACCCAGTGGTGGAAGTCGGTGCGGTCCGCGCCGCGGGCGAGCAGGCCACCGGCATCCTCGTCGGCGTCGGAGACCCGGTCCGGATCGGGCGCCGCGGTGGCCGCCTGCGCGAGCCGCCGCGAGGGGCCCGCCATGGCCTCGAGCTGGGCGTAGCGCACGTCGATCAGCCGACAGGTCATCTCCGCGCGCTCGAGCAACCGGCCGAGCGCCATGAACCGCCAGCCCTCGTCGCGGGGCATCGTCTCGCTGGCCACGCCGTAGATCGTCATCGAGGCCCGCCGGATGAAGCTGAACAGCGCGTGGGGCTGATCGGCCAGCTCACCGCGCAGGTCCCGGGCGTTGAACGCCAGGTGCAGGTCGTTGACCGACTCCCACAGCTCGGTGGAGACCAGCTCGCGCACCGAGCGTGTGTTCTCGCGGGCCTGGGCGATCGACGAGGTGATCGAGCCGGGGTTCGACGCCTCCAGCACCAGGAACTGCACGACCCGGTCCTGGTCGATGGGCCCGTCTCCGAAGTCCGTACGCAGGTGCAGCACGTCGAGCAGTTGCGCCCAGGCGTGCGCCACCTCGACGTAGGGGGACTCCAGCAGGGTGTGGTAGGTGACGTCCACCATCCGGGCGGTGTCCTCCGCCCGTTCGACGTAGCGCCCGGCCCAGAACAGGTTCTCGGCGAGTCTCGCGAGCATGGTCAGGCCTCCTGTCGGAGCAGTCCGATCGGGACGGCGCCGTTGGCGCCGCCGGGATCGTCGTCCAGGACCCAGGTGTCCTTCGAACCGCCGCCCTGCGAGGAGTTGACGACCAGCGAACCCCGTTTGAGCGCGACGCGGGTCAGGCCCCCCGGGACGACCTCGACGTGCTCACCGGCGATCGCGAAGGGCCGCAGGTCCACGTGGCGGCCCTCCATGCGGTCCCCGATCAGCGTGGGGTGCCGCGAGAGCGAGACGACCTCCTGCGCGATGTAGCCGCGCGGATCGGCGAGGACCGCCTGGCGCGTGGTCTCGATCTCCTCGTCGGTGGCGTGGGGACCGATGAGCATCCCGTACCCACCGGACTCCGCGACCGGCTTGACCACGACCTCCCCGAGCCGCTCGAGGACCGCCTCGCGCTGCTCGGGGTCCCACAGCAGGTAGGTCTCCACGTTGGGCAGGATCGGGTCCTCGCCGAGGAAGTAGCGGATGAGGTCCGGGACGAAGGCGTAGACGGCCTTGTCGTCGGCGACCCCGTTGCCGACCGCGTTGGTGATGGTCACGTTGCCGGCCCGCGCGGCCGAGAGCAGCCCCGGGACGCCGAGCGCGGAGTCGGGCCGGAACACGACCGGGTCGAGGAACGGGTCGTCGACCCGTCGGTAGATCACGTCGACGCGCTGCAGCCCCATGGTGGTGCGCATGTAGACCACGTGCTCGTCCACGACGAGGTCACGGCCCTCGACGAGCTCCACCCCCATCTGGCGCGCCAGGAAGGCGTGCTCGAAGTAGGCCGAGTTGAACACCCCCGGGGTCAGCACGACCGCCGTGGGGTGCTCCCCCGCGGCGGGCGGCGCGACCTCACGCAGCGCCTTGAGCAGCATCGGGCCGTAGTGGTCGACCGGGCGGACCCGTTGCTCCGCGAACGCGAGCGGCAGGACCCGCGTCATCGCCGCGCGGTTCTCGAGCACGTAGGAGATGCCGGAGGGGTTGCGCAGGTTGTCCTCCAGCACCCGGTAGGTCCCCTCGTCGTCGCGGACGAGGTCGACCCCCGACACCAGGCAGCGGGCCGCGTGGGGGACGTGGATCCCGAACGCCTCCCGGGTGAACCCGGAGGCCGTCTCGATCAGCCAGCGGGGCACGACCCCGTCGTGGACCGCGGCCTGCTCACCGGTGTAGAGATCGTCGAGGAAGCGGTTCAGCGCGGTGACCCGCTGCACCACCCCGGCCTCGATCGTCGCCCACTCGCTCGCGGGGATGATGCGCGGCAGCAGGTCCATCGGGAAGGTGCGCTCCACCCCGGCGTCGTCGCCGTAGACGGTGAAGGTGATCCCCTGGGTACGGAAGATGCCGTCGCGGATGCGTTCGCGTCGCTCCAGGTCGGCGGGACTCAACCGCGCGAGGCGCGAGATGAGCTCGGTGTAGTGCGGGCGGACCGCACCACCGTCGGTGGCGAAGACCTCGTCGAAGAAGCCGTCGAGGTCGTAGCGAGCGAAGAGGTCGTCCATGGGCGGCACGGTAGTCGGGCGTCGGTCACTTGACCGGCGCCGCACCCGACCGACGGGTATCCACACCGTCGCCGAGGTTGCGCTACAAGGGCTGACCCACTGACTACGGTGCGTCGCAGCCGCGACGCGGACCCGTCTGCAGGATGCCGCCGTGCACGAGATCGCCGTTGGCACCATCACCCGCCCCCGACGTCCGGGGGCACCGGAACGCGCCTCCGAGGCGCTGGCCCGGTGCGGTGCCGCCGAGGCGGCCGCGGCGGACGAGGCCCGCCTGACGGTGCTGGGCGCGGCGCACCACCTGGTCGAGGTGGCGGCCCGCGGGACCACCCGACCCGATCCGGACCTGCTCGAGCTGGCGGCGCAGCTCGCACCACTGGCGGTGGAGCGCGGCCACCCGCACCCCGACGCCGACCTCGACGGCGCCGTGGTCCGCTTCGAGGCCGCCATCGTCGCGGCGGTCGTCGCCGTGCACCGCTGTCGCACCACCAACCACCCGGAGGGTCGCTGTCGGTTCAGCGCCACCGACGGGGTCGACGGGTGCGCGCCGCTGCTGCGTGCAGCACACGAGCTGGGCTGACGCCACCGCCGTGCGACCACCTTGAGTGGTTGTGCGGCTGCCGTTCTCACGTTCCGTGGTCGTCAAGACGTCGGGGTCCCCGGTCGATACCCGGAACATCGTGGACCGGCGGCGGTGTTCCGTCCGGCCACCCCGACCAGCGGAGATGGCGGTGCACATCGACCTCGAACGACGCGAGATCGTCGAGCACGACGACGTGAGCTGCTGCCGCCACTCCGTGGAGGCACACCGCGAACAGGTGCTGCGCCGGCTGCTGCAGGGCGGGCTGTCCGCGCGCACGCTGCAGATCATCCTCCCGGAGTGGTGCGGGCTGATCGACACCGTCGCCGCCGAGACGCCCAGCTAGCCCGGCGCCCGCCACGACGTGGCCGGGCTGCGTTGTGGCACGCTCCGCCTCCCCGAGGTGAGCGAGCGTCGACGATGACCGAGCCGGACTCCCGAGCGACCGAGCTGCCGCTGCAGGGCCGTCGCGCCCTGGTCACGGGGGGATCGCGCGGCCTCGGAGCGGCGACCGCCCGACGTCTGGCGCGCATGGGCGCCGAGGTCGTCGTCACCTACCGCCAACGGGCGCAGGACGCGGATCAGGTCGTCGCCGACTGCAACGCCCACCAGCCTGGCGCCCGCGCCGAGCAGCTCGACCTGCTCGACGAGGACAGCGTGCGGGCGCTGTTCGAGCGGCTGAGCGCCCGTGGCGAGGAACTCGACCTGCTGATCGCGAACGCCGCCGCGACCGCCTTCAAGCCGCTGCTCGAGCTCAAGATGCACCAGATCGACAAGACCTTCGCGATCAGCGTGCGCCACTTCCTGCTCATGGCCCAACTGGGGTTCCCGCTGCTGCAGGCGCGCGGTGGCCGGATCATCGCCGTCAGCGGCGCCGACACCGTCGGCTACATCCCCGGACACGGCCTGCTGGCCGCCGCCAAGGCGGGGATGGAGACCCTCGTGCGCTACCTCGCCTGCGAGCTCGGACCCCACGGCGTCACCACCGTCGGGGTGCTCCCGGGCTACCTCGACACGGACTCGATCCGGATGATGGCGGGCCCCTTCCACCCCCACCTCGTCGCGGCGGAGGAGCGGACCCATCCGCTGCGCGAGGCGGCCACCCCCGACGCGGTCGCCGAGACGGTCGCCATGCTGTGCCGGGACGAGGCCCGCTGGTGCAACGGGGAGATCGTGCGCACCGACGGGGGTGGGTTGTTCGCCTACCCCGGACGGTTCGGGCAGGCCTGGGCGATGGTGCCGCCGGACGCGATCGACCCCGACACCCGTGACGCGCCCATGCTCGCCCGTACCGACGAGCCGCAGCGTCCGCCCCCGGACTGAGTGCCGACCAGCGTCGTGACGGAGCCCCGCGCAGGGGTGGGTCGGCGGCGTCGGTTCAGGAGCGTGCCTCGCGCAACCGCCACACCAGCCCCGTGCGACGGTCGCTCGGCCGGTCGACACGTGCGGCCGTCGCCAGCGCCTCCGCCTGACCCACCACGATCAGCGCCCGGCGGGCCCGCGTGATCGCGGTGTAGACGAGGTTGCGCCACAGCATCACGTGGTGGCTCGAGTCCAGCACCAGCACCACCACCGGCCACTCCCCGCCCTGGGACTTGTGCACGGTCACCGCCCAGGCGGGGGTCAGGCGGCGCGCCTGCTCGCGGGTCAGGGTGACCTCGCCGCGCGGGAAGCCGACCCGCAACGTCCCAGCACGCCGGTCCAGGTCCACCACGCGCCCGACGTCACCGTTGGCCAGATCGAGTTCCGGGTCGTTGCGGGTCTGCATCACCCGGTCGTCGACGTGGAAGCCGCCGACCTCGGGCCGTCCGGCTGCCGGGTTCAACGCGTCCTTGAGCGCCGCGTTCAGCGCGTCCACCCCCACCGGGCCCCGGTAGACCGGCGCGAGCACCTGCACGTCCTCGACACCGACCCCGAAGTAGTCGGGGGCCCGCTCGGCCACCGCCTGGACCACCCGGGGCACGATCACGTGACGGCGGCGTTCCTCGGCGAGGAACACGTCCCCGTCGGCTCCCTTCAACGGCCCGGGCGCCCCGTCGAGGACCTCCCGCGCCAGGCTCACGATCCGGCTGCCCGCCGCCTGCCGGTGGATCTCGGTCAGCGCGGTCACGGGCACCTCGCCACTGCGCACGATGTCGCGCAGCACGTCGCCGGGACCGACCGAGGGCAGCTGGTCCGGGTCGCCGACCAGGAGCAGGTGGGCGCCGTCCTCGACGGCCGCCACCAGGCGGCCCGCCAACCAGGTGTCACACATCGACACCTCGTCGGCGACCACGAGGTCGTGCGGCAGGGGTTCGTCGGATCCGTAGCGGAAGGTGAACCCGCCGTCGGAGGACGGGCGCGCCTCGAGCAGCCGGTGCACCGTGGTCGCCGCCCGGCCGACCACCTCCTCGATCCGCTTGGCCGCCCGCCCTGTCGGTGCGCACAGAGCGACCTCGAGCCCCGCGGCCTCCGCAGCGCGGACGACCTCCTGGACCGTGCGGGTCTTGCCGGTGCCCGGTCCCCCGGTGAGGACCGACACGGGCGAGCAGAACACCGCCGTGACCGCGTCGCGTTGCCCCTGGGTCAGATCCGGGTCGAGGTCGAGCTGCTCGACGAAGGGGGTGAGCCGCGCCCGGTCCGCGTCGAGGAGCCGGATCAGATCACGCGCCAGCGCCCGCTCCGTGGCGAAGGCGCTCGCCGGGGCGAGCACCGCGACGTCGTCGATCTCCTCCTGCGAGAGCAGACCCGCCGCCAGCGCCGCGTCGATCCCGTCGTCGGCGACGAGCCGGTCGACCCCGAGCAGCTGCGCGCTCGCCGTGACCACGTCCGGGCGCGGGACGTGCTGGTGCCCACCCTGCCGCCGCGCAGCCGTCACCGCCGCGTGCGCCCCGGCGCGCAGGCGGCGCGGGTCGGTCGAGCCGATGCCCTGCGCACGCCCGAGGGCGTCGACGTGCGCGAAGCGGACCCGGTCGGCCTGCAACAGCTGGTAGGGATCCTCCGCGACGAGGTCCATCGCCGCCGGACCGAAGCGGGCATGGACCGCCCGGACCGCCTCCATCGGCCACGACGCGGGCTGCAGGAGCCGGACCAGGCGCGCCAGGGCCAGGCCGGACATCCACGCGGTGTGCAGCGCGTCCGCGTCGGCCTGCTCGATCCCGGCCTCCGCGGTCAGCCGTTCGGGCTGGTGCTCGAGCACCGTGCCGAGGCCGGCCCCGAAGGTCGTCACCGCACGCGTGCGCACCGCCGCGGCGATGTCCTCGAAGCGCTCCGTGTCGAGGAAGGCGGTGATGCCGGCCACGGTGCTCGGCGCGACCTGCTCGTAGAACGTCGCCTCGAAGGTGCGGCCGTAGCGCGCGTGCTCCGTCCACCGGCCGACCAGGGTGACGGTCTGACCCTCGGTCAGGTCCGCGAGCGGTCCGGTGCACCGTGCGCCCCCGAAGGTGCGCAGGTCGGGGTCGTCCTCGTCGTCGTCGACCGCGAGCTCGATGACCCCGAACCCGCTGCTCGTGTCGGTGTAGTGGACGCCGAGCACCTCACCCGTGACCTGCTCGTCCCCGGTCAGGCCGCCGGGGACCGGTCCTGCCACCGACCGACGCTCAGGCGTCGCCGGCGCGCTCGCCGGCCTCGTCGGCGGGCGTCGCGTCCAGCTCGTCGGTGTCGGCGCCGGTGACCTCGCCCGGCAGGGGGGGCGGGGTGGCGGCCGCCGGGATGGGCTCGTAGGTCACGATGGGCGCACGACGACGGCCGAGGGCGAGCCCGCCGAGCAGACCCGCCACCACGCCCCCGCCGAGCAGCAGCACCGTGCGGCGCCGATCGCGGCGGCGCGTCGCGCTGGCCGCAGGCACGGCGTCGGCGAGCTCGCGGGTGCGCTCCGAGACGTCCGCCCCACGGTCGGCGAGGTCGTCGACGGCGTCGGCGAGCCAACCGAGCACCGCCACGATCAGCCGGGGGACCGCCGTCGCCACGGCCAGGACGGCACGCACGACGTGCCAGCCCCCGAACCGCGCGGCCTGCCAGGCATCGTGCCGGTCGTAGCCGAGCTCGTCCTCGAACTCGTGGACACGATCGCGGGCGCGGGCACCGAGGACCTCCGCGCGCTCCCCCAGCTCACCGGCGAACTCCCCGGCCCGCTCCCCGAGCTCCGAGCGCAGCTCCGCCGCCTGGGCGAGCGCCTTGGTGGCGCGCACGCGCGCCTCGTCCCCGAGGGCGTCCAGGTCCAGTTCGGATCGTGGGTCCCGGAGCACGTCCGGCAGCCGGTCGGTGAGGTCGTTGACGGCGTGGGATGGCACGCGGGACTCCTACGGAGCGGACGATGGCAGCGTCTTCGACCGTAGCGCAGCCATCCGGTCGTGGGCAGCGGCTGACCGTCCGGTGCGGCCGAGCCGCGGTCAGCCGGTGTCGGGATCGGCGGCCGGGTCGGGACGCGCGATCGACCACCGCATCCCGGTGTGGGCCGCGACCTCGTCGAGGATGGCGCCGGGTCGATCGAGCTGGGACGGCAGCCGCTCGCGCGGCCGGTCGTGGGTGGCGCGTGCCGAGGTCACGGCTCCGGCCCGAGCCGGGTCGGCATCCGCGGGGACGGGACGGGACGGGACGCCGAGCAGGTGGTCGCTGAGCCGCCCGACCAGCGTCGCGGCCAGCTGCGCGGTGCACTGCTCCGGATCACGCCCGTACGCCCACGCACGCGCGACCCCGGCCGCACCGCGGGCCTCGACCACGCAGGCCCAGCGACGCTGCCTGGCGTGCTCCTCGCCGTCGCGGTCCGACGGACGTTCGAGTCGGGCCACCAGGCGGCGGCGCGTGGGCTCCCAGCGGGCGAGGTTGCCGGCGAACTGCAGCCACTCGGCCCGCCAGCCGGGCAGCGCGAGGTAGGTCCGGGCGGTGCGCAGCGACGGGAGCGCGTCGGCGAGCAGCTGCGGCTCGGTCCCGGGGATCGCCACCGCGTGCCGGGGCCCGACCGGGCGTGGGAACCACGCCAGCCGCCGGTGCTCCGCGAGCGGCTCGACCAGCAGCGTGCCGTCCTCGAGCACCTCGGGCGGATCGGTGAGCTCCCGCGCCGCGACCCGCCGACGCGCTGGCCCGGCGCCGGAGACCGGCCAGGCGTCGTCCGGGAGCGCGTAGGTCACCGCGACGTCGACCGGGTCGCCGGTCGCGTCCGCGGCCAGCGCCGCGAGCAGCAGGCCGAGGGCCGGCTGCAACCCCGCGCCGGGAACCACCACCGGCGAGTCCGCCTGCGCGGTCACCTCGGCACGCAGGCTGCGCAGGTGCGCCTGATCGGGTGCGACCGTGACGAGCCCGGCGGTGGCGAAGGCCGCGGGACGGACCTGCCCGCTGGCGTCGAGCAGCACGTGGACCCCGGCGGGGGGGGGCCCCCCCCCCGGGCCCGCCCCCCCCGGCCCCCCCCCCCCCCCCCCCCCCCCCCCCCCCCCCCCCCCGCGGCCCCCCCCCCCCCCGGGCCCACGCCCGGGGCGCAGGCTACGGGCTCGTCGGGGATGCTCGACTCGCCCGACGGCGGATGCGAGGATGCGCCCTCGCCCGACCCACGAGGCACACGTGATGTCCCGGATGCGCCCGACCGACGTGCAGGCCGACCTGCTCGTCCGTGTCGAGGTGTCCGACGACTCCTGGGCGGCCACCCTGCCGGCCACCCCCGACGACGTCGTGTGCACGGTCACGCTCGGCCACCCCGACCTGGTGCCACGCTCGCGAGCGGTGGCCTGCCAGCGGGGCTACCGCATCGTCGGGGTCGCCACCGCCGAGCGCCCCGTCGGACACTCGATCGACGTGTACGTCCCCGAGGCACTGCACCGCGACGCACCGGGGTGGTTCGACGAGTTGGTCGCGAGCGCCACCCGGGTCTTCGATCTGCGCATGGGGCCCGTGCAGCTGGTCCTCGCACCGCAGCTGCAGCTCCACCTGCGCGCGGCCAGCTAGCACTCGGTGCGTGCGCGGGCGCGCCGACACGCGCTCAACCGCCTTCCAGGGTCCGTTCGGCGGCCACCATCGGACGGACAGCGGGTGAGTGCTTGCAATCGCTCGCACCTTCGCGTACTGTTGCAAGCAGTTCGCCGGCCATCTCCGCCTCACCAGGCTCCGGCGACGCGTCCGACGCCGGTGCCCACCCGGTGGAGGGACGGGGTCCCGGCCCAGGTTCCCGCGAGCCCGGTCCCGGCTCCCGCTCCGTCCCTCCTCCCGGTGGTCACCGCCGCCGCCGCTCCCGACCACGCCATCCAAGGAGCCACCATGGCAACCGCGACCAAGAAGGCCACCAAGAAGGCCACCAAGAAGACCACCGCCGCCAAGGCCCCGGCCGCCAAGCGGGCGCCGGCCAAGAAGGCCGCCCCGAAGAAGACGGCCTCCAAGGCTTCGCGCACGCCGAAGACCACGCCGCTGCTCGAGCGTGAGCCTGCCGAACTGCTGCAGACCACCGGGTACGCCGTCGCCGGTGTCGCCCACGAGGTCGTCGGCATCGCCCGCACGCTGCCGAACCGGGTCGAGGGTCTCCGCGAGGAGGCGCCGGCCAAGGTCCGCTCGCTGCGGACCGAGGCCCCCAAGCAGGTCGAGTCGACCCTGACCTCGCTGCGCACCCGCCTGTCCAAGGACGCCGACCGTGCCCTGCTCACCCTGCAGGACCTGCTCGACCGCAAGGCGGCCGAGGGCAAGAAGATCGTCGACGACGTCGCCAACGACCAGCGCGTGGTGAAGGTCCTCGACCAGACCTCCAACAGCCGCTCGCAGATCAAGGCCGCCTTCACGTCCGTCACCAAGACCGCGGACGTTGCGGTCGAGGCGGCCGGCAAGCAGGCCTCCACCGCCAAGTCCCAGGTCAAGGCCGCGTCGACCTCCGTGCGCAAGACCGCGGCGACCGTCGCCGAGGCCGCCTCCGAGTGACCTCGACCGCCTGACCCGCACTGTCGATCGACGATCGTCTCGTGAGGTCCTCCCACCTCACGACGACCGCCCGCCGCTCCGCGGCACCGGCCGGATCCGCGCTCCCATGGACCGTGCCGGCGATCGTCCCGACGCCCCCCCCCCCGGGGGGGGGGCGGGGGGGCGTGTTCGGGCCCGAGGATGCCCGGGGCGCCCCCCCCCCCCCGGGGGGGGGGGGGGCGTCGTCTCGTGTGCGGCCCCTAGCATGCCGGGCGAGACGTCCCTGCCGCCGAGCGAAGCGATCCCCACCGTGTCCCTGCACGAGCGCATCGAGACCGACCTGCGCGCGGCGATGAAGGACCGCGACAAGCCGCGCGTGTCCGCGCTGCGGATGGTCGTGGCCGCGTTGAAGAACCGCGCCGTCGAGGACGGGCTCGGTCCGCAGGGCCGGCTCGACGACGAGGTGGTCCAGCGCGTGCTCACGACCGAGGTGAAACGGCGTCGCGAGGCGGCGACGGCGTTCGCGGACGCGGGCCGCGCGGAGCAGGCCGCGTCCGAGGGCGCCGAGGCTGCCATCTACGAGGCCTACCTGCCGGCCCAGCTCGGCGACGACGAACTGCAGGCGATCATCGACCGGGTGATCGACGAGCAGGGCGCCGACGGCCCGAAGCAGATGGGGGCGGTCATGAAGGCCGTCATGGCCGAGGTCGGCACCCAGGCCGACGGCGGGCGGGTCTCCGCCCTGGTCAAGGCACGCCTGGTCGGCTGACCACGCGGAGGCGTGGTCCCGCCGGGCCCAGCGACGAGGCGCGTGGGGCCTAGAGTCCGACCGCATGGAGCCCCTCCCCACCACCGTCGACCCGGACAGTGCGCGGTACCGCGCCAACCGGGCCCACCACCTCGGCCTGCGCGACGACCTGCGCGCCCGCGTCGAACGCGCCGCCCGTGGCGGGTCCGAGCGCGCCCGAGCGCGCCACGAGGGTCGCGGCAAGCTGCTGCCCCGGGACCGCGTCGAGGCCCTGCTCGACCCGGCCTCACCGTTCCTCGAGCTGTCGCCGTTGGCGGCGACGGGCATGTACGACGACGACGCGCCCGGCGCCGGCATCATCACCGGGGTCGGCCGGGTCCACGGCCGCGAGGTCGTCGTCGTCGCCAACGACGCCACCGTGAAGGGCGGCACCTACTACCCGATCACGGTCAAGAAGCACCTGCGCGCGCAGGAGGTGGCGCGCGACAACCGGCTGCCCTGCCTCTACCTGGTCGACTCCGGGGGCGCGTTCCTCCCCCTGCAGGAGGAGGTCTTCCCGGACCGCGAGCACTTCGGGCGGATCTTCCGCAACCAGGCGCAGTTGTCGGGCATGGGCATCCCCCAGATCGCCGTGGTCATGGGCTCGTGCACCGCCGGTGGGGCCTACGTCCCGGCGATGAGCGACGAGACCATCATCGTGCGCGAGCAGGGCACGATCTTCCTCGGCGGCCCGCCGCTGGTGAAGGCCGCCACCGGCGAGCAGGTCTCGGCCGAGGAGCTCGGCGGCGGCGACCTGCACGCACGCACCTCCGGGGTGGTCGACCACCTCGCCGCGGACGACCGGCACGCGCTGGCGATCGCGCGGGACGTGGTCGCCAACCTCGGCAGGCGTGCGCCCACGAGCGGGCTCGACCTCGCGGCGCCCGAACCGCCGCTGCACGATCCCGACGAGCTGTACGGGATCGTGTCCGCGGACGTGCGCCAACCCACCCCGGTGCGCGAGGTCATCGCCCGCCTCGTCGACGGGTCGCGCTTCCACGGGTTCAAGGACCTCTACGGCGAGACGCTGGTCTGCGGGTTCGCCCGGATCCACGGCATCCCCGTCGGCATCGTGGCCAACGACGGGATCCTGTTCCGCGAGTCGGCGCTGAAGGGCGCCCACTTCATCGAGCTGTGCAACCAGCGGGGGATCCCGCTGGTGTTCCTGCAGAACATCTCCGGGTTCATGGTCGGGCGCGAGTACGAGGCCGGCGGCATCGCCAAGGACGGCGCGAAGCTGGTGACCGCGGTCGCCTGCTCGAGCGTGCCGAAGTTCACGGTCGTGATCGGTGGGTCCTTCGGCGCCGGGAACTACGCGATGTGCGGCCGCGCGTACGACCCACGGTTCCTGTGGATGTGGCCGAACGCGCGCATCTCGGTCATGGGTGGTGAGCAGGCGGCGACGGTGCTGGCCACCGTCAAGCGCGATGGTCTCGAGGCGGCGGGCGAGACCTGGTCGAGCGAGGACGAGGAGGCCTTCAAGGCGCCCATCCGGGCCGATTACGAGCGCCAGGGCAACCCCTACCACGCCACCGCCCGCCTCTGGGACGACGGCATCATCGACCCGGTCGACACGCGCGACACGTTGGGGCTCGCGCTCGCCGCGAGCCTCAACGCACCGATCGAGCGGCCGTCCTACGGGGTCTTCCGGATGTGATCGGCGTGGTGTGGCGGGCACCGCTCACGCCGCGCGCACGCCGCACCGCACTGCGTGCGTTGGGGGTTGACCGCCGCGCTCGGTCCCCCCATGGTGGGGGTGCCGGCGGCGGGAGAGCCTTCGGCACCTGAGGGGACGTGCACGGCCGCGATCCGAACGCCGACCGGCGGGAGGATCCGCGTTCGCATGCCCTCGTACGGGTCCCGGACGACCAGCGGAGGTCAGACGATGGAACACAGACAGCACGGTCACGCCAGCGCGGCCAGCGCGCCACGGATGCTCGGTCCACCCCTGCGGTGGATCGCGATGCTGGGCGCGATGGCACTCACCCTGGCGCTGCTGGCCCCGGCGGGGACGAGTGCCGACGCCCAGGAGACCGGCGTCGGCGGCCCGGTGATCCTGCTGGGGTTTGCCTCCGAGGCAGGCGCCGGCGGGACGGGCCACGGGCCGCCGGCCGAGCACGCCGCCATGGTCCAGTCGGTCCTCGACAACGTGCGCAACGGCGGCGCCGGGATCCTCGTCATCGGGGACGGGACCAGTGTCCGCAACTACTGGCAGGGCGACATCGGAGATGTGGTCGGCGAGAGCGTGACGTTCGTCCGTGGCGCGAGCGACATCGCCACGGCCGACTTCGACGGCTACAAGCTGATCGGGGTCGCCAGCAGCACCCACCAGTTGGGGGGTGCCACGAACGGCCTGACCAACGCGGAGAACGAGGCGCTGATCGGCCGTGATCTCGACATCGCGGCGTTCATCAACGACGGCGGCGGCCTCATCGGCAAGACCCAGGACCGGCTCGCCGACCCGTTCGGCTACGTCGGCCCCCTCGGTGACTTCGCGCCGTTGACCAGCGACGACGGCGTCGCCCAGTACGCGGCCGTCGAGGTCAACCCTGCCGGCGAGGCCCTGGGTCTGACCACCGGCGGGATGAGCGGCTGGTGCTGCTGGCACGACGTGTTCGACGACTTCCCGGACTACATGGACGTGCTCGTCACCCACGACGACCAGAGCACCGCCGCGCGCCGGGCCCACTTCGGTGCCGTCGCCGCGATCGGTGGCGTGGACGTCGTGGTGCCGACCGGCATCGACCTCGAGCCGCAGGACGCGGAGATCGAGGTCGGCGAGACCCACGCGGTGACGGCCACCGTGGAGGAGGACGAGGGGCCCGCCGCCGACGTCGAGGTGACCTTCACCGTCACGGACGGTCCGCACGCGGGCACCACCGGGACGGCGGACACCGACGACGACGGTCGTGCGAGGTTCGCCTACGACGGCAGCGATGAGGGCGAGGACACCATCGTCGCCTCCTTCACGGACCTGCTCGAGCGCGAACGGACGTCGAACGAGGTCACCGTGACGTGGACGGCCCCGACGCCCATCTACCCACCGGACCCCGACCCGGACAACGGAGCGACGTACCCGCCGGTGCCCGAGGAGGACGAGCCGGAGCCCGAGGAGGAGGCCGAGGTCCTCGCCGAGGTGCTCGAGGCCGACGGCGAGCCGGAGGCGGAGCCGGCGACACCCATCGCCGCCGAGCCCGACTACACGGGCTGATCGGCGACGACGCGGACCGAGCGTTCGCGTCACCGACCGGACACCGGCGCCCGGATCCCCTGGGCGCCGGTGTCGTGGGTCAGTCCCGTGCGCCGAACCAGGCCAGGGCCGCGTCCTCGATGGGCGTGCGGTACCAGGAGAAGGGGTCGCGAAGGTCGAACAGCGTCACGACACCCGGACCGATCTCGTCGCCCGCCACGCTGAGCAGCCCGACGAGCACCTGGTCGCCGACCACGTCCAGGCTCGGTCCCGGCTCGACCGCGGACCCTGGGTTGGGGAGACCGAACGTGCCGAACAGTCGGCCGGCGATGCGGCTGTTGCCGTCGAGGTCGGTCAGGACGAGCTCCAGGGCCGCCGGTCCGTCCTCGGTGGCCACGGCCTGCTTCTGTTCCACCGTGACGATCAGCAACCCGTCGGGTCCGTCGACCAGCCGCGGCCCGAGGGCGTTGCGGATGGTGGCTCCCGCCTCCGGATCGTCGATCTGCCCCAGGTCGCGGACCGCCTGCGGCTCGGTGTCGTCGCTGGCGACCCACAGCTGGGTCACACCGCCCCGCTGGCCGACCCCGCGCACGATGGTCCCCCCGGGCCGCTCGCCGGCGAGCAGCACGGTGGTGCCCGCCCGGTGAGCGGCTGCGAGCACGAGGTGCCCCTCGGGCAGGTGCACGTCCAGGTCGATGAGCGTGCGCGAGTCCCCGGTGTCGGGATCGACGGCACGCAACGCGCGACCGCTCCCGGCGGTCTGCAGCACGTCGGTGTCGTCCTCGGTCACGCCGACGACCAGCCGGTCCACGTGGCCACGCTCCAGGCCACTGCGAGCACGCTCCAGCGCGCTCGAGCGCGGGTCGAGCAGCTGCAGGTCGGGTTCCCCGTCCCCGTCGCGCTCCTCGAAGATCGGATCGATGAGCAGCCGGCCGTCGGGCAGGCCACGTCCCCGGCAGATCGGGTCGACCGGGCTCGCACGCAGCTCGCCGGACGGCCCATAGGTGCTCAGCAGGGACCCGTCGGGGACCTCGCGCACCAGCTGCGCGCACTCGGTGGGGCCCACCGCGTGGAGCACAGCGACCAGCCCGCTCGGCGACACCGAGGGGAGCTGATCGAGCGCGTGGTCGCGCGCGACCCCCGGCTCGAGCTCGTCACCGGGCGCCGGGACGAGGTCCGGATCGACGTCCGTGGTCGCCTGGGGGATGGCCGGGCCGACCGGATCGATCGTCGGGCTCGGCAGCTCGCTGAAGCCGCCGAGGAGACCGACCGACGCCACGGCCAGCACGATCACCGCGCCGGCGGCACCGCCCGTCAGGCGGCCACGACGACGACGACGGCCGGCCGCCCAGATCGCATCCGGGTCCGCGTCCCGCTCGGGGCCGCGCGAGGCCTGCGCGAGCAGTGGGTCGAGGTCAGCGGACATCGGCAACCTCCTCGTCATCGGGGTCGTGCGCGGCGAGCAGGTGCGCGCCGTCCGGGCCGAGCGCGTCACGTAGGCCCTCGCGCGCCCGTCGCAGGCGCTGGCGCATGGTCGCGGGGCGGACGTTCGCGTCGTCTGCGAGGTCGGTGGCGCGTTCGCCGAGCACGTGCCGGCGGACCAGCAGCTCCTGCTGCGCCGCCGGCAGGGTCCTGAGCGCCCGGCGGACCTCGATGGCCCCGGGCGTCGAGGCCGCGGGATCGGGGACGTCGACCGCGTCCTCGCGCGCCGCGACCCGGGCGCGGACCCGACGTTCGATCTGCCGGCGCCGCAGGGTCGAGGTGGCGAGGTTGATGGCGACGCGGTGGACCCATCCTCCCGGGGAGTCGAGGCCACGGATGCGTTCCCACCGCGCGGCGGCGCGGATCAGCGCCTCCTGGGCGATCTCCTCCGCGACCGCGTGGTCGTCGAGCAGGAGGTCGCAGGCGCGGACCAGCTTGGGCTGCTCGGTCCGCACGAAGGCGACGAGGTCGTCGGGCGTGCGCATCGGGCCGGGCCTCCTCGACGGGCGGGGGTCCGCGCGCATCGCGGCGCGCTCACCCGACACACGCGTGACGAGGGTGATCCGTGACCCGGCCGAACGCCCAGCGCACGACTGGACGTTCGTCCAGCTGATCGACCACGCCGGCGGGCGCGGCGGCCCTCAGCTCCCGAGCACGACCAGCACCTCGACCAGCGCGAGCTGGCGATCGCCCTCGTCCGACATGTTCGGGCTGAAGACCTGCAGGTAGGCCACCGGCTCGCCCGCCGCCGCGTCCAGCGGGACCTCGTCCTCGAACGCCCCGACGCAGCCGGTCCCGCACGCCGCGGTGGTGAAGCCCTCGTCGAGCAGGCGGCCGTCGCCGTCGTAGAGCTCCCAGGCGACCGTGGCCTCGTTGACGTTCGAGCACCCGACGAGCGCCACCGCCCCGGAGGCGACCTGGTCCTGGACCGGGGAGGCGAGCTCGATGAACAGCTCCATCTCGCGGTCCTCGTGCGGCGCACAGGGATCGGCCAGCAACGCCTCGTCGGGCTCTGGCGAGTCGCTCGTACCCGGGCCGGCCGTCTCCGTCTCCTCCTCCGCGGGGAGCTCCTCGTCCGGGTCGGTGTCCGCGCCGTGGTCCTCGGCCGGCTCGTCGGCCGGGTCCTCGGCCTCCTCGACCTCGTCGGGCTCGTCCTCGACGTCCGGTGACTCCTCGGCGACGTCGTCGACCGCGACCTCGTCGTCCGTGTCGGCTCCACAGGCGGTCAGCAGCAGCGCCGCGATCGCGAACGTGGCCAGGGTGCGGGGCGTACGCATGATCGGGCTCCTCGGACGGGACGTCGCGGCGCGACCGCGCGTGCGATGGGTCGGACATCCTGCCACAGCAGGTGGGGGCTCCCCGTCAGGGCAGACGTCCGGCGATGGCGTCGGGTTCCACGACGGCGGACCGCGTCGGCCCGACGCGCGCCAGCCGGTCACCCGGGGTGCCCTTGCTAGCGTCCGGCCGACGTCGGCTGGCAGCGTCACGGCACGTGCGGTGCCACGGGTTGGGAGACGACATGTTCACGCGCGTGCTCATCGCGAACCGGGGGGAGATCGCCCGTCGGGTGATGCGGACCTGCCGGCGACTCGGCATCGCCACCGTCGCCGTGTACAGCGACGCCGACCGTGACGCCCCCCACGTCCACGACGCCGATCTGGCGGTGCGGATCGGCGCGGACGCGGCCCGCGACAGCTACCTCGACATCGACGCGGTGCTCGCCGCGGCCGCCCGGACCGGCGCCGATGCGATCCACCCCGGCTACGGCTTCCTGGCGGAGAACGCCCGGTTCGCGCGCGCCGTGCGCGAGGCCGGACTGACCTTCGTCGGCCCGTCGCCCGAGGTCATCGAGCTCATGGGCGACAAGGCGGCCGCCAAACGCCGGCTCGCCGCCGCGGGGGTCCCGGTGGTGCCCGGCATCGACGACGACACCCTCGACGACGACGCCCTCGTCGCCGCCGCGGCGGACGTCGGGTTCCCGCTGCTGGTCAAGGCGGTCGCCGGCGGGGGGCTCTTTATGAAGTCCGAAAGCACCAGTCCCCCATCATGGGGACATGCCGCT